>NZ_WSNW01000001.1:600000-835989 GCF_009767585.1 Coprobacillus cateniformis | reverse complement strand
AGAGGGATACTATGGTGCAAGTGACTTTTTAATAACAATTGAAAGAGATAGTTCTCTTTATGAGATTGGCTATAAAATTAAGAAAGTCACTGTGAATAATGTTCCTTTTGAAACATTGCTGAAAATTCGCAAAGCGGACAGTGAGACAGATAAGACAGTCCTAAAAAAAGGAAATGTTTATAAATTAAAGAATCTTGATAAAGATGAATACGTTTCATATGTGGATTGGTCTCAATTTCCTAATATTCATGTTGATAAATGGGAAACACATGAAGACGGTACAATTACATTAAATACAATGTTACAGGCTGGACATTATCAACTCGAGGAAATCGATTGTAGTGAGGGTTATCTCTTGAATAAAGAACCATTAAAATTTGAATTAACAAAGGATATGGACTATGATATTGCCGAAGATGGAGTCACACCAATTGTAACGATTACTTTTGAAAACAAGCCTGTAAAAGGTAAAATTAAGCTTTCTAAAGAGGGTGAAGTTTTAACAGGCTATGATGAAAAAGAGAAGAATTTTATTTATGAAAAAATAGGTTTAGCAAATGCTGTTTATGATATCTTAGCAGAAAAGGATATTCTTGATCCATGTAATGATAAGACAGTTCTTTATCATGCTGGTGAAGTTGTAGATACAATAACAACCAATGAAGATGGTCAAGCTGAAAGCAAGTTATTGCCTTTAGGTGATTATGAAGTGAAAGAAAAAGAGTCTCCTAGTGGCTTTGTTTTAAATAATGAAGTGAAAAAAGTCTCTTTAACATATGAAGATAAAGAAACTGAAATTGTTTATGAAGATGTTGAATTTTATAATGAAAGACAGAAAGTAGAAATTGAAACATCTAAACAGGACAGTGATACGCAGGATTATGTAGAGGGTGCTGAATTAACTTTAAAAGCCAATCGAGATATTTATAACTATAAAGGTGATGTGATTGTAAAAGCTGGAACTTTATTAGAAACAGTTGTATCAAACAGCAAAGGCAAAGTTAAATTTGTTACTGATTTGCCTAATGATTTAACACCAAAAGATGGAGTGATGCCTATTGATGATGATTTGAATAATGACATTGATCATGAATTTAGTCAAACGGTTGTTGATGGTGTGAGATTGATTGGTGATCCTAATTCTTTATTTATGGTCTATGAAAGCAAGGAACCAGTAGGCTATATACCTTACAAATTAAATTACTATATTGATACAAGCTATACGAATCAAAATTCAAGCATATTGAAATTTGAAACACCATTTTTTAATGATATTACAGTGACAGAAATATTAAAAACGAATGGTAGTGAATTAATAAAAGGTGCTCATATGCAGATTCTTGATGAAAAGGGTAAGATATATGATGAATGGATAAGTGATGGTACAAGTCATATGAGTAAAGGATTGTCTTTAGATAAAGAATTAATTTTGCATGAGGTTGAACCTCCTCATGGATATACTTTAGCTGATGATATAAAATTCATTGTTAGGGATTATCAAAAAATTGAAATGATTGATAAGCCTATTGTTAGGTTTAGGAAATTAGATAGTGACAGCAAGATATTTGTTAAGGGTGTTCATATGCAGATTATAGAAAAAGAAACAGATAAAACTGTGTATGATTTTATAACAGATGATAAAGCGATGAATTTTGTATTTGATTATGGTAAGACATATATTGCTAGAGAGGTTGAAACAGTAGAGGGATATTATAAGAATGATAAAGATATTGAATTTATTGCAACTCCAAATTTAACAGTTGATTTTTATAATTCACCAATATTGACAAGATTACAGGTGAATAAAATTGATAAGGATACAAAGGAACTGATTGTCAATAATCCTTTTACATTTGCTGTATTTGCTGATAAGAATTGTACACACTTATTAGACATTTTGGAAACAGACAGTAACAAAGGTATTGCTTTAACTAAAATTGTCTTACGTTATGGAAAAGTATACTTAAAAGAAATAAAAGAACCTGATGGGTATATCATTAATCGTGATGTTATTGAAATCAATATTGATGATGATTTAGAGGGTGTAGGAGATATTCATAAAATTGATATTGAAAATGAAAAGATTCCTAAACCAGTTATAACAGTAACAAGCGATTCCACAGCAATTGGTATTTTTGTCATTTTATTTGGTGCATCATTTTGTATTTTTTTAGAATTAAGAAAGTGTAAAAAGAGTAAGTAGTCTATCTATTTACTTTTTAAATTATTATGAAAAAGATATGTGAAAAAGAAAATGTAATGATATGTAAATATGATCTTGTACCATTTGTAGAAAAAATAAATGATAATGCTATAATTCTAGGCGAAACAAACACATTTATGATAGAAAGAAATTGTATTCTCATGAATAATGATGAAATTCTTAAAGACGGTTTGTTGCGAATAGAATATAAAGAAAAAGCAAAGGGGGTGACAATTGGATATTTAGAGGTTGGTTATAATGAATATGTCGTTTTAAAAAGTTATGACCGTCTTTTATTGTTTACAGTTTATATAAGCATTTTTTTATTGGTCACATTAGATTTTATATTTCTAGTGAGGTATTATTTATGAAAATTAAAATACGTTATTTAAAATTAAGTGGTGCTTATAATAAAAATGGAAAAGAAGTTCCTAATAAAGAATTAGAGAAACTTCTTTTATATTCAAACAAAAGCATCATGCAACAATTGCTGAAATTTATACAAAATGATTTAACAACAAAACAAATTGAAAAATTTATAAGTATGAAAAGTTTTGAAAAGACTTTTAAGGATAAAGAATATCAGTGTACGTTTAAATTTATTTTTAGTAGTTTTGGAGATTTGACTTTAGAGGTTGTTAAGTTTAGAAAGCGTGATATGTATAAAGAAATGAAACAACAGCAATTCAAAAACTTAGAAAGTGGAATTTTTGGAAACGATCATTCCATTTTTTAGTTGGGTCAATTTGTGGTAGATATACCACGAAAAAAATAAGGAGGAAAGAAGAAAAATTATGATGAAATTTATGAAAGTAAAAATGTATTATTATACACCAATTGTTATTGATGTGATTTCTCAAAAAATTGATTCTGCAACAAATAAACTTGTAGGTATTGGTGGGGCAATTTGCATTTTATCGATTGTTGTTGGGGCAATTTGCTTAATGATTAGTAAGAAAATACGAGAAGAGGGAAAAGAGAGACTTATTTTTTGTGTGATTGGTGGTGTAATTATAGGAATGTCTACAGCAATATACGGTTGGATTACAAGTATTTAGAGAGTTAAAGAAAATTTAATTCTCTTTTTTTATTGATTTAAAAATGAGAAGAAAGGAGTTTAAATGGAGAATATATCTAAAAGTGTTTATGAACTGCTAACAATACGAGATTTGTTTCAAGATGCTATAAGAGGTATTTTGTGGTCTTTGTGTAAATTTTTTTATGATATGTGTAATGGTATATTTGGTGCTATTGATGATTTTTTTGATGCAGATATATTTAAGGATTTATTAGAAAAATATGCTGATGAAATATTAGGCATATCATTGTCTTTGCTTGTTTTAACAGTGATTATATTTGCTATATTAAAAATGATTGACAGCAAACTCTGTAAAGGATATTTCCGTACATTTTTAGTCGCAACTATTTATCTTTCCTGTTTTACTGGTGTTATGAGCTTTGTGGAATTAGGACAGGAGGCAACAAAAGGTTATGCAAAAGAAACAGAAATGATACAAAACAATCCAGCACAGATTATATTAAAACAAAATATTTATGATGTAAGAAGTTCGGTTGTTTCAAATACAAAGCGTCTGATAAGTGAAACATATCCAGATATGGATTTGTCAACAATAAACATTCATGCGTCTACGAACAAGGAGCCATTGAATAAAAAAGTCACAGCTTTTGTTGCTGGAAAACCAGTCGTTGAACCACTTGCCACTCCGTGGTGGGGATTCGGGAAATTAGATGAGGGTTTATATATTTATAGTGTTAATTTTTTTCAAATTATCTTTTTTAGCATCATATTGGCATTTGGTATTTTTATGAGTTTGTTTAAGATATGCTGGTATAACATTAATATTATATTTGTGTCAATTTTAAGTCCATTGTTTGTTGCAACGGATATGACAGGAAATCGAACCAAGCAGGTTATTACTCAGGTGCTGGGTATGACAGGAGCAATCCTACTTTATATCTTTAATTTGAAATTTGTAACATCATTGTTAACAAGTGCAATGCAAATAGAGAACTGGATAACATCTATGGTATTTGTTATTGTATTATCAGGATTTTTGGTAAAAGGTCCTGAGGTTATATTTAAGTTATTAAATTTAGATCAACCACGACAGGGCATTGTGGGTAGACTTTTAATGGCTCAGGCGTTGCGTGGTGGATTAAGAGGAATTATGAAAGGTGCTGGCAAAGTTGGTGGCTGGGGTATGGATAAGATAAAAGATAATTTACCTGATGGTGGCTCTGATCCAGCTGGTTCTTCTGGATATATTGGCAGTGGAACGTATAACGGTGGTCAAGGTGATGGAAGTCAGGACGGTGGAGGTCAAGATGGTGATGGAAGTGATCCAGTTAACGATCCATCAGGCGGTTCATCAGGCGGTGGAGGTTTTGGAGTCTTTAGACAACGTGGTGGTAATGGAAATGATCCACAATCACAATTCGCTAGACAGTATGGAAATCAATCACCGTTTTCTAATTCTCCTGATCCGACAGCTCAACCGCCTTTTGTTGGTTCAGGACCAAAGGCAGCGACTACTTATGCTCACCCTGACTTACAGAATGGAGAGGGTTATTTTGCCCCTGACAATGTAACACCAGATGATGCAATTAATGATGTGCCTGGTGATGATGGAATGATGAGAAGACATATGCTAAGTGATAAAGCTGTATTAACACAGGATAAGCAAACAGTGCAAAAAGCACAGGAAAAAATGATAAATGATGAAGATCAAATAATAGAACCATCACAGCAATCACAGCAGGTAGAGACTGTAAGAGACGAAAATTCTGAAGATATATCTGAAAATTTATCAATGTTGCTAGATAAATTGAATAGAGGTGAATTATAGATGAGAAGATTAAATTTAATACCAAAGCGTTTGAAAGAAGAAATGAAGTACGCTAATATCCCCATGAAAATTTGGCTGACAATCCCAGCTGTTTTAATATTAGGAATTTATATATTTCCTTTATTTTTAACACCAATAACTTCTGTTTTATACACAGTATTTTTAGAAATATTTGTTATCTATTTGTTTATTCCTTATCACAAGAAAAAGAATTATGAAGTTGTTATTGATTATTTGAAATTTATGTTAAGGAGGAAGATATATAGATGGTAAGTATAATTGTAAAATGTTTAGCATTAGTCATAATGATTTTGTGTATTATTGGTTTGTTTTTACTAGTTAAAAAAGTAAAGTCATCACATTTATGTGATTTATTGGAAGTGAAAGGTTTTGACTTTGATACGTATTCAATTGTGAAAGAAGGTGGGTATACAAAGTATTATGAATGTCAGGGGATAGATATCAAGAATATGCCTTCAAAGGAAAGAGAGGCATACTATGGAGCTTTTCATCAGTTTATAAAAATGCAGGTTAAATTCAGCAATATATATCTTTCGGTACCGTTTCATATTGATACAGGTGTTTATGATAAATATGAAGTTGAGAATGTTAATCTACAGAAGATTAAAGAAATAAAAATCAGAAAGATGAAAGATCTAAACGTGAATAAACTTGATGATAAATGTTATTTGATTATTTATGCGACTACAAAGGAAGAAATGGAACAGTATATTTATTACGTTGAAACATATTTGTGCCATGCAATTCCTCTTCGTGAATTAAGTGAAGTAGAAACATTAAATGTTATGCAAATTTCTTACAATCCTTATTTATTAGAGAAAAGAGGAGGTTATTAAATGAAAAAACTGTTTAAAAGTAAAAATGAAAAAGCTGTAAAGAAGTACAATAAAGTATATTCAAAAAAATTTAGCTCTATTGGCGGAATTGTTGAAAAAGATGATTATATACAATATGCTAACGGTTATCTTGGAGCTTTAACAATCTGGAAATATGATACAGTTGTAGAAGATTTATGGTTGCTTGATCTAGTAAAAAAATATAAGGATAAGGATTGCAATATTATCGTTAAATTTGACTGTCAGGAATATGAGGGAAATATTACAAATGAAATCAATACCTCTTTGAATGAAAATGAAGATTCTTATGTACAGACAAACAAAAGAACAGAACAGATTGATGCAATGAGTTCGTCAGCTAATTTAGAAATGGTTTATAAAGAAATTGTAGATGGCAATGAAATTATTATTGATGGGCAAATTAGAGTGTATGTGTATGCTGACAGTGAAAAGAAATTAAGAAAAAAGATAAAAATTCTCACTGAGAAAATGGAAAACAAAGGCTATAAGGTTTCTACACAGCTAGGAAAGGCATTAGAGGATTATAAGGCAATATCTAATATTAATGTTAATTTGACACAGCCATTTCCAGCAAAAACAATCGCAAGAGGTTTTCCTTATTATTCATCAAGTTTTGAAGACAAAAATGGTTCATTTTTAGGTTTTACACCAACAGGAGGAACGGTGAGTTTAAATTCGTATACAATTGATAAGGTGAGAAAAAGTTTTGACAGCTGGTATTTTGGTGACAAAGGCAAGGGAAAAACAACGTCTCTCGTTGATGAAATAACGGAGGCACTGTTAAGAGGGCATAGAGTTTTTGTGAATGACATTGAGGGAACTTTTCTCCATTTGGCTAAGAAATATGATGGGAAAATTATTTCATTTGGGAATAGTGAATTTTCATATAATTTTTTGCAGATATTGAAAAAGAGTGATACATCATCATTTAATGAAGATTTTCGATATCATGTTTCAAAAATGAAAAGTATGTATTTTTATTTTCTAAACAATAATGCTTATGTTAAAAAAATGATTAAGGCAAGTAAACAGGTCTATGCCCAATATGGATATTTTAATGAAGAAATAGAAAGAGGAGCTTTAAAGATTCCTTTGTTGGAAGATGTAGTTAATTATATTCAGTGTGAAATTGATAGAATAAAGAATGGTAAAAAATCTATTTTTGCAAAAAGTGAATTGGAAGATTTAGAAACAATTGTGAGTGAATTAGATGAATTTATTGATCCGTTAATTTATGGAAGTATATTTAATGTTCAGACAAATTTTAATGTACAAAATGAACAGTTTGTCGTATTTGATCTTTCTTCTATAAAACGTGATCCTGATGAAATTGCATCTGCAGAAATGTTTTTAATTAATAATCTGATGTGGAATGAAATGATGAAAAACAAGACAAATGTAGATGCGAATGGAAACCATATTTTTTTGGTGCTTGTTTATGATGAGGCAAAAAATTTTGTTTCCTCATCTGTAGCTATGGATCATTTGAAGTTTATTGAAGATGTATCTCGAGAAGATAGAAAGTATTTTTGTAGACAGATTTTTGCAACACAGAGTATTAGAGACGTTATTTATAATGATGGTTCAGCAAAATCACATGTTATACAGGCGATTCTTGAACAGTCAACGTATCGTTTTTTTATGGGAATGGACGGAAATTTAGTTCCAATGATAAGACAAAGTTATCCACACATACCATATTCTTATTTACAGGATATACCACGTTTTAAAGAGGGTGATATGGTATTGGATATAAAGGGTGTAACGTCAATAAGATTTCATCATGATATTTCAAAAGAACAGCTGATGATTTATGAAAGCTAAAATATTTATAATAATTGGTGTTGTCATTGCGATACCTTTTATTGCTGTAATAGGTTTGATTGTGATTATGTCTTCTGTTATAGGTGCTGTTTCTATTGGTGGTGGCAGCGACGGTTCAAATGATTCAGGTTATTTATTCCGTGATTTGCCATTTTTAGCTGATTATTACACATGTACAAGTGATTTTGGAAGTCGTAGCAATCCGACAGGTCAGGGGATTGTTTATCATCAGGGCATAGATTTGGTGGCATTTAAAAAAGATGGAACAAAAGCGGTTGATATTGTGAGTGTTTTTGATGGTGTTGTGGTAAATGTCACAGAAGCATCAAGTGGGAGTGGTGCAGGTAATTCATTAGAGGTTTTTGATGAAGTGACAGGTTTGTATGTAAGATATATGCATATGGCATTAAAGCCTAATTTTAATATGAATGATAATGTTAAAAAAGGTGATGTCTTAGGTATTCAGGGCACGACAGGAAATTCCACAGGTATTCATCTTCATTTTGAAATGCATATACAAGATGGAGAAAATAAAATTTTGGTTAATCCGCGTGATTGGTTTGATTTCCCTAAACAAGGGGAATATAGACAGATTGATAACAACGAAAATAAAGAACAGGAGGAAAATAATGAAGAAAGCAAAAGAGATTAAGTTAGTGTTTGTAACCTTTTTTATCGGTTCCGTTTTAATACTTTCAAGCTCGGCATGGTTGCCATTGTTTACAGTTGAGAAGTCGGTAATTGATTTGATTAAAGAGGATTTAACTTTAAAAGAAGATACATTGTTATTGGAGGTTATAGAAAATTATAGTGATATTTCGGCACCAACTGAATTAGATAAGTATAAAAGCAATTTTTTGCTTTATTCTTCTGACAAAGAGAGTGATAAAACGTATGCCAAATTCTTGAATGAGGTTATTGTCAGATTTGCAAATTATCGTGATGTTGAAACTGATAAAGACAAAATTGTATTGTATAAAGATATTGTTAATGAGCTGATAGGGAAATATGATTTTGTTGAATCATTAAAAGGAGTATCAACAGGTCATTCATCTTCTACGTTTTCAAACGGAAGTTTGCAGACAGACAATCAGAATGAAAACGCCGAACATGACGATAGAGGCAATAATCAGAATGTTGAATTGCCTGATGAGCTAAAGGAGTAATGAATTATGAAATTTCATAGAGTAAGATATATTGATTTTGCAACAGTCTTTTTTTATTTCATGAAAGTACCAATGATTATTTTTAAGAAAATAAGATGTATTGTCTTGAAAGAAGATTATGACAAATTCAAAGAACTGTTGCGTATAATCAATGAAGTGAGAATAGAAGTTAACAATTATCAGGAAAAAGATTCTCAGTCAAGAACAACCTTTAAGGCTTATTATGCATATAATGACAATTATATAAAGATAAGATGTCGTTTTATTAAGAAATCAAATGAAAATCAGTATATTCAGTTTAAGGACAGTGTACAGGCTCACACAGGTCAAAAATGTAGTGGCATACGTTTTTATAAGGGATACTGTTATTTTACTATATATTTAGATTTTGAGCCTCTTAATGATTTTGAAAGTGATAATATAAGTGTTTCTTTTGGAACGAGTGTATATGGTTTAAAAAAATGGGATTGGGTTGAATATCCTCATCTTTTGTGTACTGGTGAAACAGGACAGGGGAAAAGTGTTTTTATGCGTTATTTGCTAAGTGGGCTATTTTCAGCAAATCATGAGGTGTGGTGCATTGATGGAAAGTGCATAGATTATGCTTTAGTAAAAGGTGTGTTTAAATGCTATGTTGCAAATGATACAGCCGATAAGGATAAAATAATAAACCTTGTATCTGATTTTTGCCAAAAAATGCACAAAAGATATGAAGAAATGGCAGAAAAAGGTATATCTTCATATGTAGAAGATGAAGATTATAAACCAGTTTTTTTATTGATTGATGAATATTTAACAATATGTAAACAGCTGAATAAGAAAGAAAAGGAAATTTTTGATCATGATATATCAGATATCATTTTATTAGGGCGAGCATGTGGTTATATATTAATTGTTACGATGCAAAGAGCAGATGCCAAATATATAAGCGGAGACATGAGAGATAATTTTATGTTTAGAGCTGTATTAGGCAAAGCATCAAAAGCCAACTATAAAATGATGTTCGAAAATGACGTGCAAAGTTTTGATGAAAAAGGGTGGGCTTGGTATATGCTCGGCACTGATTTAGGCATAGTAAGAATACCATATTTTAAGACTATAACAAGAAGTTGTGAAAAAATATAAGAGGAGAAAAAATGAGATATGATTATGTAATTTTGGTAATGATACTAATAGTATGTATGGCTACTCTCTGTATATTATTGAAAATATTAAAGAAAATAAGTACAAAAAAAGGTAGCATTCTATGCGAATTTAGTATATATGAATTGTTTTTGATAAATGACTGTTTGAATGATAGAGGGGCAGGATTTGCGTTGGATATTGAAGATTTGCATGATGAATTTATGTTTACTGGTTCGGACAACAAAGATTGTGAAGAGGCATATAATTGTTATGATGAAGTAAGTAAACTAAAAAACAAAGTTGATTACTATATGGATCAAATATCAAAAAGTGAATGAAAAGTTTTATAATAAATCATTTTTTAGACGTGATATTTTATGACTTGGGGGAATGAGGGGGCATAAAATATCTGTTTTTTTTATGAAATAAAAAACGTCTAAAAATGATTGTGTCCCCCAAATTCTATTTATTGTTTATGTTGCAACTGTAATTAGAAAGTGTGATATTGCATAAATATTTTTCTTTGTCTGATTGAAAAGAATGATTTATAAAAGAAAGGAAGTTGTTTTTTGAATTGTCAAGTTATAAAATTTAATGCCTTTATTCTAAATGTTATTAAGAAGTACAAAAAGAGAGCAAACAAGGCTGTTTGCTCGTTTTATTTGAAACGCAAAGCGTCTTTTGCACACCAAAGGTGTAAGCAAAAGAAAGACGCGGAGCGTTGCACAAAGATAGGGGAGCGTAGCGAGCCTATCTTTACTTCTATTTATTAATGTGCAACTTAAGACACAAAACAGAGAATAAGGGTAGCCGTGAAGAATATTGTTATAAAGCTGTAAAGAGTGGAAAACATATCGAGCTTTATATTTATAAAGATAAGAATTTTAAAAGAAAGACAAAAGAAACGAATGATTTAATGAAAATTATCAATGATTGGGATATTACAGAAAATGAAAAGAAAGATAAAAAAGAAGAGGAGATGAAAGATGTGGTTGAAGAATTTGTATGTGTTCAAAAACTCGATAACAATTTACGTCGAACGCAGAAACGACTAAGACGTGTAATAAACAGCAACTTAGGACAGTATGAAGAACAAGATAAATTTTTGACTCTTACATGTCCAAAACTAAAAAGTCGAGAGAAAGCGTGTAGAATGTTTAAAACATTTATTAAAAACTTAAGATATAATTATGGCGACAAAATTCAATACATCGCTGTTATGGAAATACAGAACGGAGATAGGTTAGAAGACCCAAGCAAAGCAACAAAGGATATTCACTTTCACGTATTGTTATTCAACTGTCCTTACATTCCTCAAAAAGTTTTACAAGATAAAGTTTGGAAGCATGGCATTGTAGATATAAGAAAGATTCAAGACTATACAGACATATCTGGTTATCTTGTGAATTACTTAAGCAAAGATGATACGTTGTGTGTGAAAGGTAAGAAATCATATTTCCCAAGTAAGAAATTAAAGAAACCAACAGAAGAAATTTCTATGAATGAAGATTTGATTTTTAAATTTTTAAGCGATACAAGAAATGAAGTGCAATTTAGTACCGAGTATTTTGTTGAAAGAGTTGGAAACATCAGTTACATGAAACTGATCCAAAAAGATGATGATGAAAGTGAAATAAGCATTATAAGCTAATAAAAAAACAATGGCTATTAAGTTAGTCATTGTTTTCTTTTAAATCATTAATTGATAAAACATCAATTATGTTATTTTCATTATCTAGTATAGCAACTTTGTGATTTAGAGTGTTTGTATAGATGATTAAATCTTTTATATTAAAACGCGTTTCACAATCTCTTATTTTATTATTAAAACTGTTATAAGACATATTGAATTGTGTAGCTAAATCTTTTTGTGAGATTCCTTGCTTTGTTGATAATGCTTTTAATTTATTAAATATACTCAAAATAAATACCTCCTTTAACTTATTATATACTTTAAACATTTGATTATCAATCTAAAAAATAAAAAAATCAACGAAAGACGTTTAATATGTGTTGACAATTCCACGTTTAACGTGATATAATATAATTGTAAGGTAAAGGAAAAGCCAAAACAAAAAGACGGAGGTTATGAAAATGACAAAAAGAGAATTGCTATTGGAGTTAAAAAGATTGTTAGCAGAAAAGGGACTGTATAGTATTGATGGTATTAATTCAAACAGCAATAAAGCAGAGTTAAAAAATGCTATTGAATGCTTACAGTGTAGTGATGAAGAATTAGGATTGAGATTAGAAAAATTAAAACAAGTATATCCTAATATCTATAATTTAATTACTAGCAATGGAAAGGATAAAGAAAGTTTCAAATATCATTCATTCAATCGTTTATACGTTTACAATAAGGCAAATTAAAAAATAAGGTCAAGGCTCAACCCCAAATGAGCCTATCTTAAAAAAAGGAGATAAAAAATAATATGGAATACAAAATTCAATTAAGAAACCCAGTAACAAAAGAAAAAACAACTCTCACAGCTTATACCGAAGAAATGGCATTGAATATGATAGAACAATCTATCAAGGACGGCTGGAGAGTTAAAAATACAGATGATCTTAAATTATTAATAAATCAATTAAAAGAAAGGAACATATAAAATGCTATTAACAAGAGAATATATCAAAACATTAGAAAGAGAAGAGATAAAAATCGGTAACAAATATTATCTAGGAGAATTAGTTAACGATGATGAAGATTTAGAAGAAATTATTAAAGGTGGTGCAATTGGAGTTGATGAAAGAAATGTAGTTGAATTTGTCGTGAGTGATTTAGATAATGACAATTTATTAGATTGTTTGGTAGTTATCAAATCAATTCATTAAATAGCCCTGACGAGTCTTTGAAATAAGACGAAACACCTTAAAAAAAAGGTGTCGGTTATAAATAAGATGGAGGATATAAAAATATGAAAAAATATGCCGTATATAAAGTAATAGCATTGATTATCAATCAATAATGTATGCTATAGATGAAAGCAAGTTTGATTTAAGTTCATACCATTGTGAAGTTGAAATTTTATAAAAAATTGGGTCAAACGTGGTAGAAATACCACGTTTGACCAAAGAAAGAAGATGAAATATGGAAAATAAAGATAATGATTTAACAAAAGATGATTTACTGGAATGTAGTTCATTAATTCATTTAAAAATTCATGAGTTAGACAGTTCTTTAGAATCATTAAAAATAACATTGCAAGAATTAGAAGAGACACGTTACAAAGAAGATGAAACATTAAAGAATGCTAAAGAACTTTATGAAACAGTATTGGAAGAATGTGAAAAATATTCAAAGTTGTATAAAAAGGTTGTGAATTTATATTTAATCGAAAGGTAGGTAAAGTATGAAAACAAAATTAAAGGGTAATGTAAGATATTTTCAATATAAGGGCGATATATTAAAAGAAATGCAGAAATGTGAAAAAGAATTAGAAAAAATTAGCAATGAATTGTCAATGTATGAACAAATCTATAATAAAGCCAAAAAGGAATATGAAAACAAAAGGAAAAGAAAAATTGACCTAGAAGATTTTATTGTGTTAGTCAAAGAAGAATTAAAGGAGAAAGAAAAAAATGATAATCTTGATTGAGGTTTTAAAAATAATATTATCTGCAATTTATAGTGTTTTTATCAAAAGTGTTTCTTATCTTGTTTCTTTGTTAGTTTTAATTCTAATTATTGTTATTGTTTGTTATTTAACAAAATTGATTGTCAGTGATTTAAAGAGGAGGGTGAAACTATATGGAAAACATTGAAAAAATTTTGAATGATGATCCAACTGTAGATAGACAAGAGTTTTTAGATGAAGTCGCTTTAATTCTAAATGATGATAACGATTTACTAAATATTGTTATTGAAAGCATTAATGAAACATCTGTTATTGGTGGTGCTTTAGGGGTTTTGCAAAGAGATATTAATAATTTGAAAATGGTTATTTTAAAATACTTATATGACATGGAGGAAAAAGAAAAATGTGTAAGATAGAAAGAAAAATAAAAAATGATACAGTAACGTTAAGTACAAGAATTTCACGGGGTTTTGATAAAAACGGTAAAAGATTAAGAAAACGTTACTCATTAAAATTAGATACAAATGAGTATCAAACAGAAAAGCAGCAAGACCAAGCCTTTAAAGATTTTTTAATTAAGCAAGGTGTAAATGAAATTCAATTTGAGGAGAAAGAAAATGAAGATCATAAAAAAACAGAAAGTGAAGTATTTGATAAAGAAAGTGATTTGGCAATTGTTGAAGATACTCAAACAAATGAACTAACAACAAGAAAGATTGTAAAAATACCGTTGGAAAAATTACAAGTGTTTGAATTAAACCCATGCAGACCAAGCGAAGAATTCATTGAACGTTTAGCGTTGTCTATATATGAAGACGGTTTAAACAATCCCATTCATGTTGTAAAATACAAGGATAAATATTTAATCCAAAAAGGGAATAAAAGATATGCAGCATATCAATTTTTGAATAAAAAATACGATAGCGATTATGATAAAATTGAATGCTATGTGCTTGATTATGAGCTTGAAAGTGATAAGGAGAATGTTGATCCAATGTTCACTTTACAGCTCATGAGAGACAATATAAACACATATGAAAGAACCTTAAATGATAAGATTCTAGAAGTTGAACTTTATCATAAAATCTTTCCAGAACTTAAGAGAAAGAAAATTGCAAGTGGTCGTGAGAATGAATGGATAGCAAAAGAAATGGGAATAGCTGATAAATCTGTAAAAGATTATTTAAAGTTATTAAAAGTAGATGATGTCAAAAAGAAGTTCATGAATCGAGAAGTATTAACTTTAGATACAGCTTTAAGAATGGTCGATTATTATAACCAGTATGGAAAAGATGAATATTATTTGATGATTGGTGATATAAGGCAAAAATATAACACGAGACATGATAATGATTTTGCAATAAGTTATCATATGATTGAGCCTGCTTTTTGGAGAAAAGAACGTGAAGAGCGTGAAAGGAAAGCAAAAGAATTAGAATTACAAAGAAAACGTGAAAAGCCATATGAACCAGTTGAAGATGCAGAAGTCCCAAAAGAAGAAAAAGAAGAATATCAAATTCCTACATTTAATAATTATGAAAATTTACCTCATTATTATTTTGAGACATCATTATTAGAAAAAATAAAGATATCGTTGGAAATTGAAGATATAAATATAAAATTTGAATTTTTAAATCAGTTTGATGAAAATAAGTATTTTTTTGAAATAGTATTAACTTCTTATAAGAACGTTCTGTCTATTCAGCTGATTCGTATGCCAGCAGAAGTAAAGGAAGTGTATTGGAGATATACGTGTCCTAACGAAAACAAATTATTTAATATTAATATGGAGTGTGAAAATAGAAAAGTTGATATTTTCAAATGCATGAATAACATTGATAATATTTTAAATAAAGAGAAAATCGTCTTAACAATAGATGATAAAGAAAACTTTATAGCAAGTCTTTTAGATAATGTATTGGTTGAAAAAGAAATCTTAGAAAAAGAGGATTAAACTTATGAAAGATGATATAAAATTAATACCTTTGAGAAAGGACTTAAAAGGAAATATGAACTATGTGTCTTATGTAAATCAAGACGTTGGAGTGATTTATTTTTCACATAAATATATGAATCAATTCAATAAATTTTATTGGGAAAAAATACAGGAATATTATGAGAATAATATTCCTTGTACAGATGATACAAATATCTATATATTGCATTTGTTTTTAAAAGAATATTTTAAAAACAAACATGAGAAATGAAAGGGGTGAAAAAAAAGTGTTTTATTATAAGAAAAATAAGAAGTATGCTGAAATAATGCCACATACAAAAAATAAAGTTATTGAAAAATATACTATCTTAAAAACCGATCAAGTAGATTTAGGCTGGGAAACAATCGCAACTATTCCAGTCGTAGAGGTTAATAAAGTTCGTATGATTGATGAAAAAATGATAAGAATTTTAAGAGAACTGGTATATGAGGGATATGAAATTTTAGGTAAAAAAGAAGTAAATAAATATTAATAATATATTTATTACCAATAATTGTAAATAATAAAAGTAAGAATATGCATAAAATGACGAATATAATAAAAATTGTCGAAAATAAGATATAATAAGAAAACCGGTGGAAAAATATGGAAGACGTCTTTTAAAATAATAATATAATTTTAAAAGGGAGTGTACATTTATGAAATTTAAAGAATTATATTGTGTGTATATTGAAAGTGTTCAATTGGAGTTAAAAAGAACAACGATTGATAGTATAGAATATAGATATAAAAATAGATTAGATGAAAGATTTGGAAATTTAGATATTGAATCTATTACAATTGATATGGTAAGGGAGTACCAAAAAGAAATGTTGTATCAAGATAATTTAAGCGCAGAATATATAAATCGTATTATTGGTATAATGAGACAAATTTTAGATTGTGGAGTAACAAGAAACTTAGTAAAAGAAAATGTTTTAGTAAAGATAAAAAAAGTAAAAGATCAATATAGAATTGATAAAAAACAAGTGATTTGGGATTTAGATGTTTTTAGAACGTTTGATAGTTATATTGCTGATGATATGGATAAATTGTTATTTAACATGTTATATTTCTTAGGATTAAGAAAAGGTGAATTATTATCGTTGAAGTGGTCAAATATAAACTTTGAAAAGAAAATTGTGAACGTAATATCCACAGCGGTTCAAATCGTTGGAAAAGGACAAATAGTAACAACACCTAAGACCAATCACTCTATTAGAGGAATTTGTATGAATGATACTTTATTTGAAATGCTAAGTAATTATTATTTTAAAATGAAATTACAATATGATGTAGTTAATCATTTATACATATTTGGAAGTAATAAAATGATTAGTTTTTCTGCCCTAGATCGTAAGTTGGCTAAATATTTGAAGTTATCAGGTGTTGAGAAAATTAATTTACATGGGTTTAGACACAGTCATGCGACTATGCTTGCGAGTTTAACGACAGACATTAAATCAATTAGTGATAGATTAGGTCACGAGAGTGTTGATGTTACATTAAATGAATATATACATTCAAATGATTTTGCTCAAAAAGAGTTGGCTGATCTTATTGAAAATGAAGTTATACAAAATGATAATACTTTAGGTTTTGAAAACTTTACTTCATATTTGGAAAATATTTTGTTAAAAGAGATTACTAAAGACTCATATAAAGAAAGTGAAATTAAACATATGATTAATATATATAACTATGTTAAAAAACAAGAATTTAATTATTGATTTTAATTGCTATTTATGATATACTATTAGTAGAAATAAAGATAAATAAATATCTAAAACATAGAGAGTTTTGGTAAAACCGAAGTCGGTACCGCTAAGCTCCACCAATTAAAAACACGACGTTACTTTTGTAACGTCTTTCTTTATATAGGAGGGCAAAATATGGAGAAATATGTCAGTTCACTCATAATATCATTTTTTATATATGGTTTTGCAGGTTGGATTTGGGAATCTTTTATTTGCCCTTTAATGACAGGGCATAAGATAAAGAACAGTGGCTTTTTAAATGGACCGATAGTGCCTATTTATGGGGTTGGTGCATTAGTCGTTTCATTGTTATTTTCACCATCAGAAAGTTATTTATCTATTTTTATAGAAGGTGCCTTTGTTGCTTGTGTAATTGAATATTTTACTTCTTGGGCAATGGAAGCTCTCTATCATAGACGCTGGTGGGATTATGATGATAAAGCCTTTAATGTTAATGGTCGTGTATGTCTAGAAGGATTTTTGATTTTTGGTCTTTTTAGTGTTATAGCAGTCAAGTTTATTCAACCTACTTTATTATCAATGATTATGGTTCATGGGGAGGTTCCTTTGATCATGCTAGCGACCATACTGTGTGCTATTTTGCTTGTTGATTTGGGAATTACTATCACAACATTAGCGAATTTAGAGAAGCGTATTGATGAATTTGTTAGGGATGCTGAAGAGTATGCACAAAGAGTTCTTGATGGATTTGAACAAGGGAAAAAGAGTATTATAGAGATCTTAGAAACAATTAGATTAACTGATTCTAGTGCATATCAGGAATTTCTAAAACAAAAGAAATTTGCTGAAAAACGTATATTAAAAGCATTCCCTGCATTAACAAATAAGAAGAAAAAATAAAGGGAGAAAAGTATGAGGAAGTTTTTTGGAAATAAAGCTTTTTATAAAGCAACACTTGCGATTGCATTGCCAATTATGGCTCAACAGTTTGTGACAAGTTTTGTTAACTTGATAGATAATATTATGATAGGAAGTGTTGGGAGTTTAGCCTTAACATCTGTCACAGTTGCTAATCGTGTTTATTTGATATTTAATTCTACTATGTTTGGAATTTGTGGGGCAGCTGGTATCTTTATTGCTCAATACTATGGTGCTAAAAATAAGGAAAAATGTCAAAAGATTTTGAATATTAACTTGGTTTGTGGTTTTTTGGTTGCTGCTTTATTTGTTTTTGCTTTACTCATTGTTCCTCGACAGCTTATGGAAATATTTTCAAGTCAACCTGTTGTTATTGAGGAAAGTTTAAAATATTTACAGTATGCAGTTCTTACATATGTTCCATTTGCCTTTAGTTTTAGTATTATGATGGCACTTAGAGCAGTAGGTATTAATAAAATACAATTATTGGTTGGTGTAATTACTGTTGCTACCAATACAACTTTAAATTACATGCTGATATTTGGTCATTTTGGTTTTCCAGTATTAGGTGTACAGGGAGTGGCGATTGCAACAGCGATTGCTCGTTTTGTTGAAATGTTTATTTATATGGTTATTTTGTTGAGAAAGAAACATATGTTTCATTTTTCCATTCATGGTTTATTGCATTTAGATATGAGTTTGATCTGTTCAATGGTTAGAAAGGCAATTCCTTTAACAGTTAATGAAATTCTTTATTCCCTAGGTTTAACCATGATTTTTCTTTCTTATATGCGTTGTGATGAAAGTTTGATTTCAGGAATAAGTGTTGTTGATACTGTTATGCAAATTGCTTATATAGTTTTTGGAGGATTATCAAGTGCTATTTCTATATTAATTGGAAATCGTTTAGGAGCAAACGAAATTGAAGAAGCAAAAACGAATTCTTATAGACTATTAACATTTGGAGTTATGATTGGTATTGTTATGGGAACAACATTGATATTTGTAGCACCAGTTATTGCTTCTTTCTATAATGTAGAGGATATTATTAAACAGACAATTGTTTCTTTATTATCAATAAAATCTATCCTTTTGCCTATTTATGTTTATAATGTATGTATTTTCTTTACACTTAGGGCAGGAGGTGATACCTTTTCAACAATGTTAATGGATTCGGGGTTTTTATGGTGTGCAGGTGTTTTATTGTCAACTCTCTTGTCAGTGTTTTTTGATATTCCATTGGTTATGCTTTATGCCATCGTTGAATCGTGTGACCTTCTTAAATTGTTTGTTGCGACATATTTCTTTAAGAAGGGAAGATGGGCTAAAAATATGACAATTAGTCATGAAGTCGTTTATTGAAACAAAAAGTAAAAAAGTGTATGATGTGAGTATGAAGGGGTGGTTAAATGGCACGTTCATCACAAAAAGAAAATTATATTGTGAAAACATTAAATGGTATGGCTTATGGTTTTTTTGCAAGTTTAATTATAGGAACAATTTTAAAACAGATTGGATATGCAATTCATTGGAATGATCTTGTGACATGGGGACAGATGGCTTCTTATTTAATGGGACCTGCGATTGGTGTAGGGATTGCTTTTGTATTAGATGCCAAAGGATTAAATATGATTGCAGCGGTTATTGCTGGAGCAATTGGTGCAGGGACATTTTCAATCAGTCATGGGAATGTTGCAGTTGTTGTAGGAAATCCAATTTCTGCTTATTTAGCTGTGATTTTAGCTGTAGAAGCAACAAGACTGGTTCAAGAGAAAACGCCTTTAGATATCCTGCTTGTCCCTTTTACATCTATTCTTTGTGCTGGGCTTATGACAAAGTTCATTGGTCCATATATAACTCAAGTCATTGTATGGATAGGCAATTTGATTAATCAAGGTGTAAATATGCAACCTATATTCATGGGAATGGTTGTTGCTGTTCTTATGGGGATGGCTTTAACGGCACCAATATCTTCTGCAGCAATAGGTATTATGTTAGGGTTAGATGGTCTTGCAGCTGGAGCGGCTTTGGCAGGATGCTGCGCACAGATGGTTGGCTTGGCTATTATGTCAATGGATGATAATTCAATTGGGGATGTCATTGCAATCGGAGTGGGAACAAGTATGTTACAGTTCAAAAATATTGTCAAGCGCCCTATTATTTGGTTACCTCCAATCATTGCTAGTCTTATAACAGGAGTTATATCAAGTGCTATTTTAGGAATAAAATGTACTGCTGTTGGTTCGGGTATGGGAACAGCAGGTTTGGTAGGTATTTTAGAGGCTGTTCAAGTGATGGGAACGTCATACTGGCTTCCATTGATCATCTTAGATATTATTGTTCCTATGGCAATTTGTTGGAGTATGTATCGTGCCTTCCGTAAATTAAATTACATAAAAAGTGGCGATATGAAACTGACAAGGTTATAATCATCTTCGGATGATTTTTTCTTTTCTTTGTATTTAAAAACAGATATAATAAGAAAGGTGATAAAAAATGAAATTAAAACAATTGTTAAATGAAATGAATTATCAAGTCTTACAAGGTGATTTGAATCAGGAAGTGAGTCAAATTGATTATGATTCAAGAACTGTTCAAGATAGAAGTTTGTTTGTATGTATTCCTGGTGCTAATGTTGATGGACATGATTTTATTGATCAGGTTATCAATAGAGGCGCACGTGTCATTGTTGTTGAACATGATGTTCCTTTTCAAGAAGGCATTACATACATTCGTGTAAAGGAAGCAAGATTGGCATTGGCACTTTTATCATGTGCTTTTTTTGAACATCCTAGTCGTCAAATGACCGTTATTGGTATTACTGGAACAAAAGGAAAAACCACAACATCTTATATGATGGAATCGATTTTAGAAAAAGCGAACAAAAAAGTTGGTATTATTGGAACAATAGGTTCAATTGTGAATGGAGAGTTCCAAAAAACCAAAAACACAACTCCAGAATCTTTTGAACTTCAAAGACTCATGAGACAAATGGTAGAATGTGGCTGTGAATATTGCGTTATGGAAGTCTCATCACAAGGATTGATGTTAAATCGTGTAGCTGGAATTGATTTTGATTATGGTGTTTTTACAAATCTTTCACCAGATCATATTGGTGAACATGAGCATCATTCTTTTGAACATTATATGGCATGTAAGAAAATGCTATTTCAAATGTGTAAAGTCGGAATCTTCAATCGTGATGATGAACATTATGAAGATATGATTAAAGGAGCAAAGTGTGATATAAAGACTTATTCATTACATCAACAAAGTGATTTAAAAGCATCGCAAATTCATTTGTCTCAAGGAACAGGCACTTTAGGTGTTTCTTTCCAAACATCAGGACTCATTGATGCGAATTTTGAAACAGAT
The DNA here is from genome assembly GCF_009767585.1 of Coprobacillus cateniformis. Classification (NCBI taxonomy): domain Bacteria; kingdom Bacillati; phylum Bacillota; class Erysipelotrichia; order Erysipelotrichales; family Coprobacillaceae; genus Coprobacillus; species Coprobacillus cateniformis. The sequence goes on along the minus strand of NZ_WSNW01000001.1, from coordinate 814,361 downwards.
ATTCCTGGTCATTTTAGTGTTTATAATTCACTTGTAGCGATTATCCTTTGTCATCTGTTAGGGATTGAAACAAATTATATAAAAGAAGCATTAAAGAAAGTAAGAGTACGTGGTCGAGTTGAAATTGTACCTGTTGGCCAAAAATATACAGTGATGATAGATTATGCTCATAATGCATTATCATTTGAAAGTATTCTCCAAACAATTATGGATTATCAACCACATCGTATACTTTGTGTCTATGGTGCAGGGGGACATCGTGATGTGAAACGTCGTTATGATGTAGGAGAAATTGTTGCTAAATATAAAGCCTTTTCTATATTGACCGCTGATAATCCACGTGGTGAAAATGTCTCTCAAATTTGTGAGGATATTGTGACTGGTATTCATCGTGTGGGTGGCGATTATGTCATTATTGAAGATCGTAAAGAAGCTATTCATTATGCATTAGAACATGCTGAAGCGAATGATGTTATTTTATGTTTAGGAAAAGGACATGAGGATTATCAGATATTGCAAAATGAACCTCTACCATTTAGTGAAAAACAGATTATTGAAGATTATTTTCATATATAGGACTGAAAAAGGGTTTTCTCGCATATAGTATCTTGGTGATACATATGAAGAAAATTCTTTTTTCCATAATTGGAGTATTAGCAGTTATATTGGTTGTTTATTTTGTAAAACAACCACGTATTCATTTTTTTCAAGATGAAATCCATTTATCATTATATGATGAGGTCAAACCATATGAATATATTGAAGAAGTTTCACACATGAATATTAAAGAGATACAAATAGAAAATCATGTTAATAATGAAAAGATAGGAGAATATAAGATTGAATATATCTATCATGATAAAGTCTTTACTTTAAAGGTTTTTATTGATGATACTACGCCTCCTCAATTCGAAACAGTCAATACTAAAATATTAAGAAATGATAGTGTTGATCCTAAAACATTGGTTAAAAATATCCAAGATGATTCAGAGACTATTGTTTATTTTAAAGAAGATTATCTCTTTAATGAAATCAAAACATATCGAGTTATTGTTGTTGTGGAAGATGCATTTGAAAACAAAACAGAAAAAAATGCTTATGTGTTGGTAGAAGAACGGGACACTGAACCTCCCACAATAACTGGTTTAGATAAATTAACAATGTTAATAGGTGATAAGATTGATTTAAAAAAAGGCATTGTCATAAAGGATGATCATGATAAAAATCCAACTTTAACAATTGATGATTCGAATTTGAATATTCGAAAAACAGGTGAATATGAAGTTTATTATCATGTTGAAGACCATAATGGTAATAAAGAAACATATACTAGAGATGTTGAAGTTTTAAGTCAATATGATAATCGAGAAGCTAAGAAAGATGGTGTGAAAACTTGTTATCTTACATTTGATGATGGACCATCACCAAATACCAAGAAAATATTAGAAATCTTAGATGAATACCATATTAAGGCAACTTTTTTTGTGACAGGGACTTCACCTAAAGATGCTCATTATATTAAAGAGGCTTATCAAAAAGGACATACAATAGGATTGCATACGTATAGTCATGATTATGAATTGATATATAGTTCTCTTAAAAATTATATAAATGATTTAAATAAAATTAAGGAACTGGTTTATGAACAAACAGGTGAATATACCACCTATATGCGTTTCCCAGGGGGATCAAGTAATCTTGTTTCTAAAAAATATAATGTTGGAATTATGAAGAGACTAACACATAAAGTGATAGATTTAGGATATCAATATTATGATTGGACTTGTATTAATGGAGATGGAGAAGGAATTAAAACAATTAAAGGTCTTAAGAAGAAAGCGATTGAAGAGGTAAATGGCCAAGAAGATATTATGTTTTTAATGCATGACAGTGCTAATCAGGGAAATACAGTGAAAGCTTTACCTGCTATATTGGATTATCTTATTAAAAAAGGTTATCAATTTGAAGTTGTTGATCAATATTCACCGACATTTCATCATACAGTTCAAAATTAAAATTCTCTGTTGAAGAATGAGGTTAAATAGTTAATATAATCAATATTTAAAAAGCCAATTTTGTCTTATCTATTGCAGTTGATAAGACTCTTTTTGTGATGTGTTATTAAGTTTTATAGATAATATAAATGCGGTTAGTGGAAAAGCTTGATAATAAGCATAAACGTAAATTTTTCAATTGAAGAATTTACTTTTTTATTTTGATATGTACCATATCATACAAGAAGTAGTAAATATAACTTGTTATAATTAAAAAATAGAAATCAAAGGGGGATGGGATATCAGATATTATATAAAAGTTATACAGATAAGATTATAAAAGTAATTTTATTGAAGAAAGGGAAAATTTTATGAAGAAAATAACAACTCTATTTATAACAATGATTATGATAGTATCATTTGCAACAATCAATGTTTTTGCGGTGGATAATACTTTTAAAAAAGATGGTTTAACATATACGATTATTTTATGTGGATGGAGATAATACTGTTTTAACATCAATTACACTGCCAGATATTTTAAAGAGTATAGAGAGTGCTGCTTTTAAAAATTGTAAAAATTTAACATCAATTGAACTTCCTGATGGTATAACAGTTATAAAAGATGCTGCATTTGAAGGGTGTTCAGGTTTAAAAACGATAAAATTTCCAAGTCAATTAACAGATATTAGAACTGGGGCATTTCGTGATTGTAGTAGACTAGAGTCTATTCACATTCCTGATAGTGTGACAAAGATACAAAATAATGTTTTTCTCAATTGCCGTTCATTGGTATCTGTTGTGTTTCCTAAAAATATACAATTGTTGGGTGGATCATCATTTTGGTATTGTAATCAATTAGAGGAAGTGACATTACCAAATGGCATTGAAACAATAAATAAAAATACTTTTCAGTATGATCCCAATTTATCAAAGGTTTTAATTATGACTGGTGCAAGAGATGAAGTGATAAATGATCAGATTCTTACAGCTATAAATACAACTACAACAAATGTAGGGCATCCCATACAAATATATCGTGGTGTAGCTCATATTCAAGCAAAGCAAGTTGCAATGACAACAACTTTAAATAGTACAGTTAATTTAAACGATTATTTTAAGACCTCGTTTGCTGTTTATGATGAAAGTGGACAGTCTTCATCAGTGATGACAATACCAGAAAATTATAAAAATGTTGAATATCAACTGGTTGGTCAACATTCAGATAAGACACAAATCATAGGGAATCAATTATTTATTAGTGATGAAGAAAAAAATCAGTTGCAAATTGAAGCTAACCTCAATGGACATACTGACAACATGAGTATAAATATTGATAGACTTGATATCATGGGTATAGAAATAGTACAAATGCCATATAAAACGACTTATACAGAAGGAGAAATCTTTGATCCAGCTGGTCTAAAGGTAAAAGTGAATTATAGTAATGGTAGCCATAAGATAGTTGAATATGATAATGTTTCTCAAAGTGACTTCAATTTTTCTATTGCTAGAGCATTAATGGTAAGTGATAAGGATATATTGGTGCAATTTGCTGGACAATCCATTGAATTTGATATTACAGTTTTAAAGAAGCCTATTATTAATGATTCACAAAACAATAATTCACAAACCAATGACTCTCAAAATAGTGGTTCTTTAGAAGAACAAACTCAGAATCAAAGTCAAACACCTGTGACAAGTGATAATACATTTGTTTTAGGATTGAGTCTTTTGATGATGTTGAGTACAGCAATTATAATAATAAGTAAGAAAATGAAAAGAGAAAACTAATTATTCTTAAAGAAGAAGAGAAAATCTTCTTTTTTGTTTTAAAAAGAAAGCCTATGTTGAGTTGAAAAATATATTTATTCATGTATAATAGAGTGGACTTTCAATAAAGGAGAAATATACATGATATCAACACAAAATGTTTCATTACAATATGGAGATCGTGCTTTATTTGAGAATGTTTCTATACAGTTTACTGAAGGAAATTGTTATGGAATTATTGGGGCAAATGGAGCTGGGAAATCAACATTTTTAAAAATATTATCTAGAGAAATTGAACCTAATAAAGGTGATGTTGTTATTACAGAAGGACAAAGATTATCTGTTTTAAAACAAGATCATTTTGCTTATGATGAACAAGATGTCTTAAAAACAGTAATGATGGGGAATAAACGTCTTTTTGAGATTATGCAAAGAAAAGAGGAGTTATATAGTAAACCTGACTTTAATGATGAAGATGGTTTAGAATTAGCTGATCTTGAAGGTGAATTCTTAGAAATGGATGGATGGAATGCAGAAACAGATGCTGAAATCTTGCTTAATGGATTAGGTGTAACAGGTGAATTTCATCATGTTCTTATGAAAGAATTGGGAGATCAACAAAAAATTAAAGTTTTATTAGCGCAAGCACTTTTTGGAAATCCTGATATTCTTTTATTAGACGAACCAACAAACCATTTAGATTTAAAAAGTATTAACTGGTTAGAAAACTTTTTATTAAATTTCCCAAATACTGTTATTGTCGTTTCTCATGATAGACACTTTTTAAATAAAGTGTGTACACATATTGCAGATATTGATTATAGTAAAATTCAATTGTATGTAGGAAATTATGATTTCTGGTATGAATATTCTCAGATGATGGCAAAACAAGCAAAAGAAATTAACAAAAAGGCAGAAGCAAAGAAAAAAGAATTGGAAGAATTTATAGCTCGTTTTAGTGCTAATGCTTCTAAAGCAAAACAAGCAACATCACGTAAAAAATTATTAGATAATTTAGAAATGGTTGATGTCAAGCCTTCTTTAAGAAGATATCCTTTTGTTGGATTTACACCTGATAGAGAAGTTGGAAATATTGTCTTAAATGTTGAAGATTTATCATATGAATTGAATGGAGAAAAGATTTTAAATCATATATCTTTCTCTATTTCACCTAAAGATAAAGTTGCATTTGTTTCGGATAATGAACTTGCTGTAACAACATTCTTTAAAATTATTACAGGTGAAATTACTGATTTTGAAGGAACTTTCCAATGGGGAGTGACAACATCTCAGTCTTATTTTCCTAAAGATAATAACGAATATTTCGATAATTGTGATTTATCTCTTGTAGATTGGCTTAGACAATATGCGGTTGGAGATGTATACGATCAAGATTTAAGAGGTTGGTTAGGAAGAATGTTATTCTCTGGTGAAGAAGCTTTAAAGAAGGCTAATGTTTTATCAGGTGGAGAAAAAGTAAGATGTATGTTAGCGAAAATGATGATGGCTAACTGCAATGTCTTAATTTTAGATGAACCAACAAACCATTTAGATTTGGAATCAATTCAAGCATTAAATGAAGGTTTAATGAGATTTAAAGAAAATATTCTTTTCTCATCTCATGACCATCAATTTGTACAAACTATCGCAACACGTGTTATTGAATTGAATGCAAATGGATGTTTAGATCGTTTATCATCATATGATGAGTTCTTAGAGTATAAGGAAAAGATGGAAGCATAAGCTTTCATCTTTTTATATAATCTTTCAAATAAAAAAAGACAAGTACTGTCTTTTTTAATTTCTTTTTGCATATGATGTAATATTGTTGTCTTGATCACATAACACCAATAATAATTGATCATAACTTTGATAACCTTGAACTTTAAGCTGACTCATCAGCCATTTTTCATCCTTTTCAATGAATGCTAACTGATCCTTAAGAATATGTCCATCAATAACGAGAGAAAGAGAAGGCTTTTCTCTTTGTGGTTTGACTGGAAGATCATTAACAATGGCAGGTCGGTATTGAGACTTTGGAAAAACGGAAATATTTCCATTGGTTTCTAATATGACAGTATCAAGTTGTGTTAAATCAAAATAACCTTGAATACGTAATTGCATTAAAAACTCATTGACATCAATTCTTGCTTTAGCAAGTGCAGTACTATCAATTTTATTGTTTTCATATAAAGTTATTGGGTTTCCTTCAATAAATTTTCTAATAGCTAGTGAAGAACGTGATAACAAAGAAAGTATGATTGTAAATAGAGCATAAATGATCATACCTGTGAGGGGACGAAGCATATTATTGAAATCATCTAAAACGACCATTTCACTTGCAATACTCCCAATTGTAATACCAATAATATAATCATACATACTTAGTTGTGTTATTTGTCTATATCCCATTAATCTGGTTAGAATAAATAAGACAACTAAAGATATTAAAGCTAAAGATATTGTTTCTAAAATCATTTTTATCACCATATATAATATGGAGATAAAAAAAGAATTTATACAAAAAAGGCTTTCGCCTTTATTGTTTCTTATAAATGCTTTTGATTTTTGCAACATACATTGTATGGTAATCCTTATCTGGATACCATCTTGTATCAAGAGATCGGTCTAAAAAGCATTCCGGTTTTATTGTATCTTCATATAGTTTTTCAACAATAAAGACAAGATGAGCCTCTTCAAAAGTTGGAACATCTTCAAGATATGTGATGTGAAAATCAACATCTTTGATTTTGTTTGCATCTCTACCTGAAACACTGCCAAGTACACCAAGTTCTTTTTTGTGGCCGTCAAAGAAAGAAAGCGAAAAACATTTCTGCTGATCTACAAATTCTTTGGTATAACGTTGTGGACGAATATATGCTGTTACAACATCAGTTCCCCAAAGGACACCAATACCACCCCAAGATGCAGTCATTGTATTTACATCTGATTGATCACCTGCAGTAATTAACATCCAATCTTTTCCAATAGCTTGAAAAGCATTCATGTTTAAATCTTTAATATCTATTTTTTGAAAAGTCATACGAATTCCTCCTTGCATAAGATTATAACATAATATATGCAAGAAACAGAAGAAAAAGTCTATAAATAAAGTAGGTGAGTGAAATGAAAAAAATAGCAAAAATTATAACTGTGACTATGATCATTATTGTTTTATTTATTTCCTGTATTTCTCTATATGTTGGAAATTATTTATATGATTATACATTGAATCCTTATTCTAAACACAATATTTCTGAAAAAATAGAAACTAACGAAGAAGTTGCTCAAGAGTCTAGACAATGGTTAAGTGAAAATAGTGTCAATGTTTCTTTGAAAAGTCAGGATGATCTTAATTTGCATGCTGCTTATATTGATCAAAATAGCCATATCTATATGATTATGGTTCATGGTTATCGTGGAGATGGAGCAAGTATCATTTCACCTATTAAACAGATGAAAAAGGCTGGATATAACTTGTTGATACCAGATTTAAGAGGTCATGGCTTTAGTGAAGGAGATTATATTGGAATGGGCTGGGATGATCGAGAAGATATTATTCAATGGATTGATTATCTACTTTCTAAAGATCCTCATGCTTCTATTATTTTATATGGAGTCTCTATGGGAGGGGCAACAGTTATGGATGTGGCAGGAGAAAAACTTCCACACCAGGTGAAAGCAATTATCGAAGATTGTGGCTATACAAGTGTATGGGATATTTTTAAGGCGCATATTGATATGAATAACATTGAAAGTGAAGTGGCATTGCATATGGCAAGTCTTGTAACCAAGATACGAGCTGGTTATTATCTTGAAGATGTAAGACCTATTGAACAGGTTAAGAAAAGCCAAACACCTATGTTATTTATACATGGTGCTGAAGATAATTTTGTTCCCTTTTCAATGGTTAATGAATTATATAATGCAGCAACTTGTCCAAAAGAGAAATTAGTTATTCAAGGAGCAGGTCATGCAAATAGTTGCTCGGTGAATTCAGAACTTTATTATCAAACAATATTTCGCTTTATTGAAAAATACGAATAGAAGTGAAACATGAATTCAACCAACGTTTTCATCAATTATACTTTTTTAGAAGGAAAAAGCACTATGATAATAAAAATAACACTTAAACTTTTTTTAGTCTAAGTGTTATTTAAATATAAAAAATATTTTAAGTATAACTATTCATTTATGAAACACTCGATTTAATTTCATTTTTCATTTCAAAGAGTATATGTCGCACTTCTTCTAAATTATCAATAATTTCAGATACTTCTTTTTTTTGTTTAAGCGATAAATCACTGTTATTAAATTCGATGAGAGACATTAAAGTCTCATATATCAAATCATTTGCCTTGTCTATACTACTCATATATGTTATCCCTCATTTCTTTATACTTTTATTATACTACAAAATGAATACAAATCATCACAATAATGATAAAAATGTAACTATAATCCCAGGTTTTTTGAAAATGTATAATAAAAGCAAGGCTTAGACTTTCTATGAACAGGTTTAAGGATAATAGAAAAAGAGGTATTTGTAAAGAAAAGAATAAAAATATTGCAATATGCAGGAAGTAGTAAAACAGAGAAAATTGCACAAATTTAGTTATCCAAATGCGAATAAAGTCTTTTTTTGTCAATCTTATACATATGAGTGTATATAAGGAGATGTATTGATAAACATATTGAAAAAGCAATGTAACCCAGAAAAATTGAATAAATAGAAAGATAAAATATTTTAAATCGAAATATGGATAATGTATAAGTATTTGTGTAACAGTTAATGAATCATACAATTGAAGTAATCCAAAAACAATACAAATATATATAAACAAAACTTTATAATACTTCATCTTCAATTAATAGACCATTTTTTAAATGCAGAATCTTATTATAATGAATTTCTCTAAGATATTCATGAGCAGCAATAATAATTGTCTTATTTTGATTGTGAAGATCATTAATAAGGTGACAAAAAGCTTTCACTGAATCTTCATCTAAACCTCTTGTTGGTTCATCTAATAGTATAAAGTTCTGATCTTCCATAAGTGCTTGAATAATTCCAAGCTTTTGCCGCATACCTAATGAATAATCTTTTACTTTGGTATGGCTTTGAATATCAAGTTGGAAGTCATTACAAAGTTGCATAATTTTGTCTTCATAAAAATGATGATTGAGGTGAGCTAAGAATTTGAGATTATACATACCAGTCTCTCGTTCTAAAAAACCTGGATTTTCAATAAGTGCTCCAATATGAGCCTGTTCTGATAATATAATACACCCATTGTCTGGTTCTAAGATATCACAGATTAATTTAAAAAGTGTAGATTTCCCAGACCCATTAATGCCATGAATGTAGATTAAGTCACCTTTATGAACTATCATGTTTAAATGATCTAAAACAGTATGCTGATGAAATTTTTTGGTTAAATCATGTATTTCTAACATATGATATTCTCCTTTAGTATAAATTTGTATATAAAAAATGAAATAAGACATTGATAATTATAGGGAAAATCAAATAAAGTAAATTCTTTTTGGTACCAACTTGTAAATATATAAGTGTACTTTCAAGACCAGTCACAATTATATTTATAATCATAAAATAGATTGTGAATAAAAATGACTCTGATGGAATGGCACCAAAGAAAAAATAATAACTGATATAAATAATGATAGTGTAAAGCAAACCAATACTTATAAATATCCAGTAAACAATTTGATAGAATTTCTGTTGTCCAATTCGTGTAATTATATAAGCGGATAAAGTTTGACATCGTGATGCATATTGGTACATCATCAAGAGATAGACATTATTCATATAAATTGTTAAATAATGCGAATATATTAAACAAATTGTATAGGTGTTTTTACCACAAAGTGTCGGCGATATCACTAACATCAGGATGAGTAAAGCAATCATTTTTTTATCAACTAAACGATAAAATGATTTAATCATAATGTTTTCTCCATTTCAGCATTTTGTGATAAGCAAAATAACTTATGAAACTATAAATAATGAAACATGACATATATAATCCAAAATGTGAAAGACCAAAGGGATTGGGTCGAACATTTTCCATTCCTAAAGCAACGATGTTATTGACTTGAAAAATAAAAGCAGTTTCTGATATAGGTAAATATCCTTGAACAAGAGCAGGTATTAAAACCAGAAGTATTCCAAAAATGACACCAAAACAACGATAAATGTATTTGTTGGTAATTATGACTTGTAGTGAAAACACTAAACTTGATACTAAAGCATATCCTATTGCTGTTAGGTTAATAAATGCAAATAAACTCAGATATTCATTGCTTGAAAGAATTTGAGTTTTTCGATAGTATAGTTCTGGATAATTCATCGTATTAAATTGAATAGGTGCATAGAAAATATGAATTATTAAAAGAATAAAAATTTCAATAATAAATGTTATGAAGAAGGATAAACAGATATTTCTTATGAAAATATGTTTATAATATTGACTTTTATGAAGTCGGGTTTCTATGAAATATGAAGTATGATTTTGATGAATATTTAAGAAATCATATGACATTATATTTGGTATCAAAAGCATCATAACCATAAACAAAAAGGGATTTATACCTATGCAATGCAAATAATAAAAGAATTCTAAACCAGCTTGTGAATATGTTTCAATATAACCATCATATGAATAGATGGAACTGTTGTAAGCAACATAGATACATATATTGATAAGAATGAAAATAAAGAGAATAAATAAGGCTTTCTCTTTTGTTAAAAAAGGCAACCATAATGCTTTGAGTTTTTTCATATTATTCCTCCTTTATTGATAACTCAAATCAAAATTAAACTCTATACTAAAAATGTTGAAAACGGACTTTTGGCTTAAAAAGTGCACAAAATGGCGTAAAAGTGGCATCTTTTTTGTTGAAATATAGTGTAAAATAGAAGATGTATATAGGAGGCGAAATTATGAAAATACTAGTATGTGAAGAAAATGGAGATTATGTAGATCATTTAATCGAAAAATTGAAATCATTTCCTTGTGATGAAGAGTTGGTGTTTGAAAGTTATACACAAACTCCAGGGGTTGCTAAACGTTTAGAACGTGAGGAATATGATATGGCTTTTTTAGGAGGAATTATTAATGGGAGAAATGGATTTGAATTAGGGAAAATGTTAAAGGAAAAAAATCCTGATTGTATTCTTTTCTTTGTATGTGATGATTATAAATATATGCATGAGGTGTTTAGAGCGGACGGTTTTCAATTGTTAATGAAACCACAAGAAAAATTATTAGCAAGTGAGTTTCAAAGAGCTTTAGAAGTTTATAAAAAGCTTCATTTTCAAATTCATTTTTTCTCATTGACAGGAGAAGTTTTGAATTTAGTGCCTAGTGAAATTGAATATATTGAAACAGGTATGAGAGAAACAGTGGTAGTGACGACAAAAGGACGATACAAAGGGTTCTTTGAGGATTTAAAAAGAACTAAGCAAATGTTAGTAGAGTATCATTTTTTTCAGATGCATCCGCGATATTTTGTGAATATGGAGCATATTGAATTGATTAAAAGTGGAGAGTTAAGGCTGGATAATGGAGATAGTGTTCCAACTTCTGCTATGAATAAAGAAGTTATTGATGATGCTATTCAATCATTCCTCAATTGCTATTAAAATTTCATGAAAAAATGTCGGAATTTGGTTGAAATATGATACAAGAAATGATATTATTCACTTAGTTATACAACTGGCGGAAGTGGAATGAACCACATGGAGTATAATAGGAAAGAGTCGACCGTCTGGGCAAATGTCTGGACGAGTAGGCTCTTTTTTTGGTTTTTCTATAAATGATAGCAATTACACTGGTGAAAAACCACGATTTATGGTATAAAAGAAGTGTTGAAGTCCTTGATAAAAAAGTGAAAAAGAAAGGGTGGCATTATGTTAACAGATGTAGAAATCGCACAAAGTGCTAAAATGAAACCAATTAAAGAAATTGCTCAAAAAGTAGGGTTGGATGAAGATGATTTAGAGCTTTATGGAAAGTATAAAGCTAAAATTTCTTTAGAAGCCATTTCAAAACTCAAAAACAATGAAGATGGAAAATTGATTCTTGTTACAGCAATTAATCCGACTCCTGCTGGAGAAGGAAAAACAACAACAATGATTGGCTTGTCACAAGCCTTAAACAAACTAGGAAAAAAATCAGTTGTGGCTATGCGAGAACCAAGTTTAGGGCCTTGTTTTGGTGTTAAGGGTGGAGCAGCAGGTGGGGGGTATGCACAAGTTGTTCCAATGGAAGATATTAATCTTCATTTTACTGGAGATATTCATGCTATTACAACTGCTAATAATTTGATTGCAGCTATGCTTGATAACTCTATTCAACAGGGGAATCCATTAGATATTGATACAAGACAAATTGTTTGGAAGCGCGTTGTTGATTTAAATGATCGTGCTTTACGTCATATTGTTGTTGGACTTGGCGGAAAGGTCAATGGTGTACCTAGAGAAGATGGATTTGATATTAGTGTAGCAAGTGAAGTTATGGCTATATTATGTTTGGCAACATCATTAGAAGATTTAAAAGCACGTGCAGGACGTATGATTGTTGCATATAATCATGCTGGTGAACCTGTTACAGTTAATGATATTAAAGCGACTGGGGCTGTGACTTTATTGTTGAAAGATGCGATTAAACCAAATTTAGTTCAAACATTAGATCATACACCTGTTTTTGTTCATGGCGGTCCTTTTGCAAATATTGCTCATGGATGTAATTCTGTTATGGCGACACAGTTAGCTATGAAATTAGGCGATTATGCTATTACAGAAGCAGGTTTTGGTGCTGATTTAGGTGCCGAGAAGTTCTTAGATATTAAATGTCGTCAAGCGGAACTTTCTCCTGATGCAGTTGTTATTGTTGCAACAGTTCGTGCTCTAAAGATGCATGGAGGTGTTGCTAAAAAAGATTTAAATGAAGAAAATTTAGATGCTTTAAGAGCAGGGATTGAAAATCTTGAAAAGCATATTGAAAATATTGCGAAATACAATTTACCAAGCATTGTTGCAATTAATGCTTTCCCAACAGATACAGAAGCAGAATTACAGTTATTAAATGAAATTTGTCAGGCTAAGGGTGTTGATGTAGCAATTAGTAAGGTTTGGGAAAAGGGTGCAGAAGGTGGAATTGAGTTAGCTGAAAAATTACTAGATATTTTAGCAAAAGATGAAGCTCATTTTGCTCCGATTTATAGTCTTGATTTACCTATTGCTGATAAAATTAAGACGATTGCAAAAGAAATATATGGTGCAGATGATGTCACTTTCTCTAAGAAAGTTTTAAATAAGATGAAGAAATATGAATCACAAGGATTGGGTAATTTGCCAATCTGTGTTGCGAAAACACAATATTCTTTGTCTGATGATCCAACATTATTAGGAAAACCTAGTGGTTTTAAAGTAACTATTAGTGATTTGATTCCTAATACTGGAGCAGGTTTCTTGGTGGCTATTAGTGGTGATATCATGCGTATGCCTGGACTTCCTAAAGTTCCAGCTGCTGTCAATATGGATATTGACGAAGAAGGAAAAATAGTAGGTTTATTCTAGAAGAGACAACTGTCTCTTTTGGCGTTTAAGAAGAAAGGAAGAAGAAAAATGAAAGTTGCAATTATTATGGGTTCAACAAGTGATTTAGGAAAAGTTGAACCAGCTGTAGAGATTTTAAAGGATTATGGTGTGGAAGTAAACGTGAGATGTCTTTCAGCACATCGTGCTCATTTAGGATTAAGTACATTTATTCAAGAAACAGAAACTGATGGAACAGAAGTGATCATTACAGCAGCCGGAATGGCAGCGGCTTTACCAGGTGTTGTGGCTTCACAAACTGTATTACCAGTGATTGGTGTACCTATTAGTGGTGCAACATTAGATGGTATGGATGCATTGTTATCAATTGTTCAAATGCCTTCTGGAATTCCCGTTGCAACAGTGGCTATTAATGGAAGCAAGAATGCTGCTTATTTAGCATTACAAATTATGGCTATTAAACATGATAGTATTAAAGAAAAATTAATGGCTTATAGAAAAGACATGGAAGTACAAGCAATGCGTGCTAATGATCAAATGATAGAAAAATTTAAATAAAAGGTGCAAAGAAAAAATGGCAGAATTATTGTATGAAGGAAAAGCAAAACAAGTTTATAAGACAGATAAAGAAGATGAATATATTATCCATTATAAAGATGATGCAACAGCTGGTAATGGTGTAAAACATGATCAATTTGAAGGAAAAGGTGTTTTAAATAACACAATCTCAAGTATTATTTTTGATATGTTAGAGGAAGCTGGAATCAAAACTCATATGATTGAAAAAATCAATGACCGTGATATCAAAGTGAAGAAAGTGGAAATCTTTCCATTAGAAGTTATTATTAGAAATATGACAGCAGGATCTTTTTGTAAAAGATTAGGATTTCCTGAAGGTGTTGTTTTAGATGAACCCATCTTTGAGTTATGTTATAAAAATGATGATTACGGTGATCCATTAATCAACAGTGATCACGCTATTGCTTTAAAACTTGCAACACGTGAAGAATTAGCATATATCCGAGATACAACTTTGAAAATTAATGAATTGTTAAAAGAGTTTTTCTTAAAATTAAACCTGAAATTGGTTGATTTTAAAATTGAGTTTGGAAAAACTGAAAATGGAGAGATCTTATTGGCAGATGAAATTTCACCTGATTCATGCCGTTTATGGGATGTTGATACAAACCAGAAATATGATAAAGATGTATTTAGACAAGATATTGGGGATTTAATTCAAACATATAAAGCAGTTTTAGCGCGTATGCAAAATAAATAAAAGGAGAGAAACGATGGATTACAAAAAAGCTGGAGTAGATATTGAAGCAGGATATAAATCAGTAGAATTGATGAAAAAACATGTGAAAGAAACAATGAGACCAGAAGTATTAGGTGGACTTGGTGGATTTGCTGGGGCATTTGATTTAAGTGCAATTAAAAACATGGAAGAACCAGTGCTATTGTCTGGGACTGATGGATGTGGGACAAAAGTCAAACTTGCATTTGTCATGGATAAACACGATACGATTGGAATTGATGCTGTGGCTATGTGTGTCAATGATATTGCATGTTCTGGTGGTGAACCTTTATTTTTCCTTGACTATATAGCATGTGGTAAAAACTATCCAGAAAAAATTGCAACTATTGTCAGTGGTGTTGCTGAGGGATGTAAGCAATCTGAATGTGCTCTTGTTGGTGGTGAAACTGCTGAACATCCTGGATTAATGCCAGAGGATGATTATGATCTTGCTGGATTTGCAGTTGGTGTTGTTGATAAAAAAGATATTATTAATGGTGAAAATATTAAACCAGGTGATGTTTTGGTTGGGATTGCTTCTAGTGGTGTTCATAGTAATGGATTCTCATTAGTACGTTCAGTTTTTGATATAACTAAAGAGTCTTTAGAGACTTACTATGATGAGTTAGGAAAAACACTTGGTGAAGCTTTAATTGAGCCAACAAGAATTTATGTCAAAGCATTAAAGAATGTTAAAAATGCAGGTGTAAAAATTAAAGGGTGTAGTCATATCACTGGTGGAGGATTTGATGAAAATATTCCTAGAATGTTGCCTGATGGTGTGAAGGCTATTGTGAAAAAAGACAGTTATAAAGTTCCAGCTATTTTTGATTTAATAGCAAAAAATGGAAATATAAATGAAGATATGATGTATAACACATTTAACATGGGATTAGGGATGATTATTGCTTTAGACCCTGCTGATCAAGAAAAGGCTATGGCTGCAATTGAAGCTGCTGGGGACACATGTTATGTTGTTGGTCATATTGAAGAAGGCGAAAAAGGAGTTAAATTATGCTAAAAATCGCAGTCTTTGTTTCTGGTGGAGGAACAAACCTGCAATCACTTATTGATGCTACCCAGAGTGGTAGCATCAATGGTGAAATTGTTTTGGTTGTTTCTAATAGAAAAAAAGCATATGGATTAGAAAGAGCTAAAAATGCAGGAATTCAGGCAGAGTGTATTAAGGATGATCAATTACTGATACAACGCTTGAAAGAAGAAGGCGTTGAATTAATTGTTTTAGCAGGATATCTTGCGATATTAAGTGATGAACTTACAGAACTTTATCAGAATAGAATAATAAATATTCATCCATCATTGATACCAGCATTTTGTGGGCCTGGTTTCTATGGTTTGCATGTCCATGAACATGCTTTCAAGCGTGGTGTGAAGGTTGCTGGAGCAACTGTTCATTTTGTCTCTCCAGTTGTTGATGGAGGACCAATTATTCTTCAAGAAGCGATGGATGTATCACAAGCGAGATCACCTGAAGAGATGCAAAAGATGGTTTTAACAATTGAGCATCGTATCTTACCAGAGGCTGTCAGATTGTTTTGTAATGGTCAATTGAAAGTTGAAAATGAAAGGGTGGAAATATTATGAGAAGAGCATTAGTCAGTGTCACTAACAAAGATGGAATTGTTGAATTTTGCCAAGGTTTAGTTCAATTAGGATTTGAAATTGTTTCAACAGGAGGAACATTAAGCAAATTACAAGAAGCAGGAATTGCAGCGATTGCAATTGACGATGTCACTGGGTTTCCAGAAATCTTAGATGGTCGTGTGAAAACTTTACATCCTAAAGTTCATGGCGGATTGTTATTTAGAAGAGATTTGCCTGAACATGTTGCAACTGTTCAAGAACATGATATTCAACCAATTGATTTGGTTTGTGTGAATTTATATGAATTTGAAAAGGCATTAAAAGCTGGTAAACCAATGGAAGATATGATTGAAAATATTGATATTGGTGGACCATCAATGATTAGAAGCGCAGCTAAGAATTTTAAGGATGTCTTAATTGTGACTGATCCAGCAGATTATCCATCTGTCTTGGATGCACTTCAAGAGAAAACTGATGATGAAAACTTTAGATTAAATTTAGCTTATAAAGCATTTAGTACAACTGGAGCTTATGATGCAATGATATCTCGCTATTTTGCAGGGGTTGTTGGAGATGATTTCCCTGATATTTTGAATATATCTTTAAAGAAATCTGAGCATTTAAGATATGGAGAAAACTCACAACAGAGAGCCAATGCTTATGTAGATGGATTTGTTCAAGAATCTTTGTTAGATTATGAACAATTAAATGGTAAAGAAATTTCATTTAATAATGTTAATGATTTATATGGAGCTATTGCAGTTGTTAGAGAATTTGGTGATCAAATTGTAACAGCAGCTATTAAACATTCTACTCCATGTGGTGTTGCAATTGCAGAAACTGGCTATGAATCATACATGAAAGCATATAAAGCAGACCCACAATCCATCTTTGGTGGTATTGTAGCAGTTAACTATAAAATTGATAAAGCAACGGCTTTAGAAATGAAAAAAATCTTCTTAGAAATTGTAGCTGCTCCAGATTTTGATGATGATGCATTAGAAGTTCTAAGAACAAAAAAGAATTTGCGTGTATTAAAATTAAACAATTTAGGTGCAAGAGATGCAAAATATGATATTAAATATCTTGAAGGAAAAGTATTGGTACAAGATATTAATACCAAAATGATTGATGAAATGAAAGTTGTAACTCATGCTAAACCTACACAAGAACAATTATCTGATATGGAATTTGGAATGAAAGTTGTTAAATTTGTAAAATCAAATGCTATTTGTATTGTTAAAAATGGTGTGACTTTAGCGATTGGTGGCGGACAAACTTCACGTGTATGGGCTTTAGAAAATGCTATTCATAATAATCCTGATAAAGATTTTCATGGAGCTGTTTTAGCAAGTGATGCATTCTTCCCATTTAATGACTGTGTTCAAGTTGCTGTAGATGCAGGAATGACTTCTATCATTCAGCCAGGTGGTAGTGTTAGAGATCAAGATTCTATTGATTTGTGTAATGAACATAATATCCCAATGGTCTTTAGTGGATTTAGACATTTTAGACATTAAAGGATAAAGAGCATGAACGCAGAAGAAATGTGGCAAGCTTTTCCAGATAAAAAGGCTGATGATACTTATTTAGCATGGCAGTATGGTTGTGCTCAAGACAAATTGGCTCAATTAACATTACAAGGAACAAAAACAGCAACAGCTTCCTCTTATCCTGTTTATAAGGCAGAGAATGAACCAGTACCTGCGGTGGGAGATTACAGTATCATATTAGACAGTCAGAATCAAGCTGTGTGTATTATTCAAACAACACAGATTGATATAGTTCCTTTTTATCAGGTTGATGAAGAGCAGGCTTATCTTGAGGGTGAGGGTGACCGTACTCTTACCTATTGGCGAGAAGTTCATAGAACATTTTTTGAAAGTGAAATGCAAAGCATTCATCAGAAGTTTACTGAAGATATGCTTGTTGTTTGTGAAAGATTCAAAATTGTATATCCAAAATCATAAAAGGAGGAAACCATGAAAGTATTAATTATTGGTAGTGGTGGTCGTGAACATGCGATTGCATATGGATTAAATAAAAGTCCTCGTGTTGATGAAATTCATGCTATTCCAGGAAATCCCGGAATTGCTCAAATAGGAACTTGTCATCCTGGGAGTGTAGAAGACTTAGAGGGGATTTTAAAGTTTGTAGAAGATAACAATATCGATTTTACTGTTATTGGTCCAGAAGTCCCATTATGTATGGGGCTTGCAGATTTATTAGAAGAACATGGTCATAAAGTATTTGGTCCAACAAAACATGCTGCAACTTTAGAAGGAAGTAAAGCTTTTTCTAAAGATTTCATGGCAAGACATCATATTCCAACAGCTGCTTATAAAGAAGTAAATACATATGACGAAGCTGTAGCAGCCTTAACATCATTTACTTATCCAGTTGTTGTCAAAGCAGATGGATTAGCTGCTGGTAAGGGTGTTGTGATTTGCGACGATGAAAAAACAGCAATTGAGACATTGAAAGAAATGATGATTGATGGAAGTTTAGATGGTGCTGGAAGTAAAGTTGTGTTAGAGGAATTCTTAACAGGATTTGAATGTTCATTACTTTGCTTTACTGATGGAAAAACAATCGTCCCAATGGTAAGTGCCAAAGATCATAAGCAAATCTATGATGGAAATAAAGGTCCAAATACTGGTGGTATGGGGACTGTATCTCCAAATCCATTCATGCCTGAAGGCATGGATGAAACAATTCAAAAAGATATCCTTGATCCATTTATGGCTGGATTAGCAGAAGATCACATGGACTATCGTGGTGTAGTGTTCATTGGTTTGATGATTGAAGATGGAAAAGCGAAAGTTCTTGAGTTTAATGTCCGTTTTGGTGATCCTGAAACACAGTCTATCTTATTAAGACTTGATAGTGATTTGTTTGATATTATGTATGCAGTGTCAACGTCTACACTTGATAAAGTGAATGTGTCATGGAAGGATGAACATGTTGCTTGTCTGGTTCTCGCAGCTCCAGGGTATCCAGGTAGTTATCCAAAGGGTTCTGTGATAACAGGTTTTGAAAAAGTAGACAATGATATCATTATTTTTCATGCTGGGACTGCTTTTAATGATAAAGATGAAGTTGTCACAAATGGTGGTCGTGTATTAAATATTTGTGCATTAGGGTGTTCTTTAGAAGAAACAAGGGAAAAGGTTTATAAAGCAGCTGAGGTTATTCAGTTTGATGGTCAATATTATCGTAAAGACATTGGTCTAAATTAAAGGAGTGCAAAGATGAGTAAAGTCTATCGAGTTTATGTAGAAAAAAGAAAAGATTATGCTGTAGAAGCAGATGAAATTTTGAATAATTTAAGAACACAATTAAAATTAGATACATTGACATCTTTAAGTGTTGTCAATCGTTATGATGTTCAAGGTGTATCAGTTGATGTTCTCAATCAAGGGATTCCAACGATTTTAAGTGAACCAATGGTTGATGATATTTACAAAGAAGAATATCCTGTATCAGTTGGTGCAAAAATATTTGCAATTGAATTTTTACCTGGTCAATATGATCAAAGAGCTGATGCTTGTGAACAATGTTTTCAGTTATTAACTGGTGAAAAGAATGTGAAAGTTAAGTGTGCAAAATTAATTGTTCTTATTGGTGAATTAACTGATGAACAAGTGAAGTGTGTACAAAATTATTTAATTAATCCAGTTGATCAAAGATTAGCGAGTCTAGAAAAAATGGATGATTTAACTGATAGTGATGTTCATATTGAACATGTTCCAGTCATTACTGGATTTATAAATTATAGTGATGATGAATTAAGACAATTTATTCAAGATAATGGAATGGCAATGAACTTTGATGATTTAAAAGTCACTCAAGATTATTTTAAGAATGAAGAACAAAGAGATCCTACAGAAACTGAATTAAAAGTTCTTGATACATATTGGTCTGATCATTGTCGTCATACAACATTTGCAACAATTATTAGTCAATTAGATATTGAAAATGGGGCATTTAAAGAAATTTTAGAAAAAGATGTTGAAGATTACAAAACATCTCGTCATCTTGTTTATGGAATTGATACAAAACGTCCATTAACTTTAATGGACTTAGCAACAATTTCTATGAAAGAACTTAGAAAAACAGGATATTTAGATGATTTAGAAGTTTCTGAAGAAATTAATGCTTGTTCTGTTGAATTAAAGATTCATACATCTGAAGGAGATGAAGATTGGTTATTAATGTTCAAAAATGAAACACATAACCATCCTACAGAAATTGAACCATTTGGTGGAGCTGCAACATGTTTAGGTGGAGCAATCCGTGATCCATTATCAGGAAGAGCATATGTATATCAATCAATGCGTATTACAGGGGCTGGTGATCCTAGAAAATCACTTGATGAAACAATGAAAGGAAAACTTCCTCAAAGAAAAATCTGTCAGGAAGCTGCTCATGGTTTTTCAAGTTATGGAAATCAAATTGGTCTTACAACAGGTTATGTACATGAAGTTTATGATGATGGATTTGTTGCAAAACGTATGGAACTAGGGGCAGTTGTAGCAGCTGCACCAAAAGATCAAGTCAAACGATTAGAACCATTAAAAGATCATATTGTTTTATTGATAGGTGGTAGAACTGGTCGTGATGGAATTGGTGGGGCTACAGGATCATCAAAATCCCATGAATTAAAAACAACAACAACAGCTGGTGCAGAAGTTCAAAAAGGTAATCCAGTAGAAGAAAGAAAAATTCAAAGATTATTTAGAAACAAAGCTGTTTCTGAAAAAATCGTTCGTTGTAATGATTTTGGAGCTGGTGGTGTTTGTGTAGCTGTTGGTGAACTTGCACCAGGTTTAAATATTAACTTAGATGCAGTTTTAAAGAAATATGAAGGTTTAACTGGGACAGAATTGGCTATTTCTGAGTCTCAAGAACGTATGGCAATTGTTATTGAAGAAAGTGATGAAGCGTTTATTAAACAAGCTTGTATTGATGAAAACTTAGAGGTTGTAAGAGTTGCTACTGTCACTGATAATAATCGTTTAACAATGAGTTATTTAGGTCAAACTATTGTTGATATTGATAGAGCATTCTTAGATAAGAATGGTGCATCAAGATTCCAAGATATTGAAGTGAAACTACCAGACTTTGATAAAACTCCATTTACAAACCAAGCACAAACTTCATTTGTTGAAACATCAAAAGAGGTTTTAAGTCGTTTATCAGTGTGTGGACAAAAAGGTTTGGTTGAAAGATTTGATTCATCAATTGGAAATGGAACAGTATTGTCTCCATTTGGTGGGAAAACATTAAGAACAGAAACAGAAGGTATGGCTGCTTTAATTCCTGTTTTAGGAAAGGAAACAACAACTTGTTCATTAATGAGCCATGGATATAATCCACTTATTTCTAAATGGTCACCATATCATGGTGCAATGTATGCAATTGTAGAATCAGTTGCTAAAATTGTAGCAATGGGTGGAAATTATCATACAATTCGTTTTTCATTCCAGGAATATTTTGAAAAATTATTAGATGTTCCTAGCAAATGGGGGAAACCATTTGCAGCATTACTTGGAGCTTATAGAGTTCAGTCTGAATTAAAATTACCTTCAATTGGTGGTAAAGATTCTATGTCAGGATCATTTGAAGATTTAGATGTACCTCCTACATTGGTATCATTTGCGATCACTGGTGCTGATGTCAAAGATGTTATCACTCCTGAATTAAAAGGTGCTGGACATACATTGGTTGAAGTGATGTTACCAAAGGACAAATTCCATGTTTATGATTTTGATGCTTTAAAAGTACAGTATGATGCTGTTATGAAATTAATGCAAGATGGAAAAGTTTATAGCAGTTATACTGTTAAAGATGGTGGAGTCATTGAAGCAGTTTATAAAATGGCTTTCGGTAATGCAGTGGGTGTAGAACTTGCTGATGTTGCTTTAGAGACATTGATTTGCAAAGATTATGGAAATATTATTTTAGAAGTTGAAGATGATAATGTAGTGACATTAGATCATACAAGAATTATTGGTCATACAAATGATACACATGTTATCTCTTATCAAGATGAATCATTATCATTAGATGATGCTTATGCTATTTATGAAGGTGTTTTGGATGATGTATATCCAACAAAAGAAAAAGCACCAACAACTGATATGATGATGAAAGATTGTGATGAAAGAACAGTTTTACATGCTTCAAAAATTTATGATGAAGTGAATGTTGTCATTCCAGTTTTCCCTGGAACAAACTGTGAGTATGATTCAAAGCGTGCTTTTGAAAAAGCGGGAGCAAATGTCCAATTGGTATTAATTAGAAATAAAACTGAAGAAGATATTAAGAAATCTGTTGATGAATTAGAAGCGGCTATTCAAAAGGCACAAATTATTATGTTACCTGGAGGATTCTCTGCAGGTGATGAACCAGAAGGATCAGGTAAATTTATTGCAACTGTATTAAGAAATCCAAAATTGAAAGATGCAATTACTGATTTGCTAGATAATCGTGAAGGATTAATGATTGGTATTTGTAATGGATTCCAAGCTTTAGTTAAATTAGGACTTCTTCCATATGGTCGTATTAAAACTATGGATAAAGATGACCCAACACTTACTTTCAATACTATTGGACGACACTTATCACAGATGGTTGATACAAGAATCTGCTCTGTAAAATCTCCTTGGTTAGCAAATGTGAATGTTGGAGATATTCATACAGTACCAATTTCTCATGGAGAAGGACGATTTGTGGCACCAGTAGAAGTTATTGAAGAATTATTCAATAATGGTCAGGTCTTTACACAATATGTAGATACAGATGGAAAACCAACAATGGAATCGCCATATAATCCAAATGGATCATTATGTGCAATTGAAGGTATATTATCTGCAGATGGTCGTGTTATTGGTAAGATGGCACATAGTGAACGTCAAGGTGAAAATAGAAATAAGAATATTTATGGTGAAATGGACCAAAAAATATTTGAAGCTGGTGTAAAATATTTTAAAGGTGGTAAATAAATGAAGAGACAAGAATTTGAAAGTATGACTCTTTGTCCATTGGATGGACGTTATTCAGGAATTAAAGATGCTTTAGGTGAATACTTTTCTGAATATGCTTTGGTTAAGTATAGAGTTTTTGTTGAAATTCAATGGTTAAAATTTTTAATTAATAATATTGATAATGATATCTTAGCTAAATTTAATCAAGCTGATATGAGTCAAATTGAAGCGATTTCTAAGAATTTTAATTATGATTCATTTGCTAGTATTAAAGACATTGAGGCAACAACACGTCATGATGTCAAAGCTGTTGAATATTTTATTGGAAATGCATTAAAAGATATGGGATATGATTATTTAATCAGTTTTGTTCATATTGGATGTACTTCTGAAGATATTAACAATACATCTTATGCATGTATGTTAAAATATGGTTTAAAAGATGTTTGGTTACCTAAAGCTAAAGAATTTGCTAATATGATTAATCAATGGGCAGTTGAACATAAAGATGATGCAATGCTAGCTCATACACATGGACAACCAGCTACACCAACAACAATTGGTAAAGAATTTAAGGTTTATGCTTATCGTTTGATGTCAAGTATTGAGAATATTGAAAGCATTCAAATTAAAGCAAAGTTTAATGGAGCAACTGGAAATTATAGTGCTATTTTAACAGCTTTTCCTAATGTTGATTGGCAAACTATGGCTAAGAAATTTGTAGAAGAATATTTAGGATTAACTTTTAATCCTTTAACAACTCAAATTGAAAGTCATGATTATACTTGTCATATTCTTGATGGTATTCGTCATTTTAACAATGTATTGGTTGATTTTGATGTCGATATGTGGCTATACATTTCAATGGAATACTTTAAACAAATTCCTGTGAAAGGCGAAGTTGGAAGTAGTACTATGCCTCATAAAGTCAATCCAATTCGTTTTGAGAATAGTGAAGCAAATATTGATATGTCAAACAATATCTGTGTAGCTTTATCTAATAAACTTCCTAAATCACGTATGCAAAGAGATTTATCTGACTCTTCATCTCAAAGAAATTTAGGATTAGCGTTTGGATATTCATTACAAGCTATTCATGAAACAATGAATGGTTTAGCAAAATGTGTTGTCAACAAAGAAAAACTAGCTGCTGATTTAAATGAAAAATGGGAAGTTTTAGCTGAACCGATTCAAACCATGTTAAGAAAATATGGGAGATCAGATGCTTATGATACATTAAAAGCATTAACAAGAGGAAAGAGTATTTCTAAAGAAGATATTATTAAGTTTGCTGAAGGACTTGATATTTTATCTGATGAAGATCGTGAAACTCTTATTCATATGACGCCTGCTTCTTATATTGGCTTAGCTGATGTATTAGTTGACTTAAAATTGAAATAAATGATTAAGCATTCCTACTTAGGAATGTTTTTTCTATATGTCTGAAATGATTGAATAAAATATGTATTAAATGTTGGTATTATATAAAATTTTCATGTTCATTAATAATAACATGAATGTGTGATATGATATGTTAAAGGAAGTGAATTGTACCAGTACCAAAAAGTCTTTTTGTTTATAAAAGATAAAAAAAGATTGACACTATGTAAACGCTTTGATAATATATAAGTGTAAAAAAGATTTGTAACTATTCAATTAGGCAAAGTATTCTTTTATAGAGTGCTTTGTCTTATTTTATTTTGGAGGTTGTTTATGTTTAATATATTTAAAAAAGAGAAGAAGATTGTTGCTCCAGTATCTGGCAAACTGATGAAATTGTCAGATGTCAAAGATGAAGTATTTGCATCTGGAATGATGGGAATAGGGGTTGCAATTGATCCAGTAGAAAATATTTTTGTTGCTCCTGCAGATGGGAAAATCACTTTAATTGCTGAAACAAAGCATGCTTTTGGTATGCAACTAGATAATGGATTAGAAATTCTTATTCATATAGGATTAGATACTGCATTAAGCCAAGGTGAAGGATTTCATGTTTTAGCAAATGTTGGTGATGTTGTCAAACAAGGAGTACCAATTATTGAAGCAGATTTTGAATTCTTTAAAAACAAAGGCAATACATTAGAAACACCAGTTATTATTTTGAATAGTGATGATTATAAAATAGAACTCATAACTGATGTGATAAAATGTCTTGCTGGTGAAACAACGATTATGAAGTACTAAATAAAAGTTGACAAGAAAAAAGGCATATTATATGATTAAATAAAGTATTAGGATTGTAACTGATAAGGCAGGCAACACCTATAGAATAAACAATATGATTTGTTTATTTATAGGTGTTCTTTTATTAGGAGGGCTTATGAAAATTTTGAAAATATACAACAATAATGTTGTAAGCTGCTGTAATTTAAAAGGTGAAGAGATGATTGTCACTGGTGCAGGAGTTGGTTATAAAAAGAAGATTGGTGATCAGATAGATAAAGCAAGAATTACACAACAATTTTATTTGGAAGATGATAAAAAGAAGAAAATAAATCAACTTTTAGCAAGAGTGCCTACTGAATATTTTAGTTTATCTGATCAAATTCTTAGACAAGCAAAGCAGAGATTTGGAAAGAAAATCAGTTTAGCTTTCTTTATTCAATTTACTGATCACTTAGCTGCAGCAATAGAAAGAGCGAAACAGAATATCTCACTTCCTAATCTCACTTTGATGGAGATTAAAACAATTTGGAAAGAAGAGTTTGAATTTAGTTTATGGATTATTGATTATATTGAACAACAATTAGATGTCAAACTCTCTATTGATGAAGCTGGTTATTTTGCAGTTTATTTTGTTACAGAAACTGAGGATGAAAAAGCAACAAAATCAATGGAATTGGTTCAGATGGTTATAGATATTGTTAAAATTATAGAGAATAGTTTTCATATAACATTAGATAAAAGTTCTCTTAATTATATGAGACTTATTACTCATCTTCGGTTTTTTATAGGAAGAATTAGAAATGGTGAAGTACATGATAGTTATACGAATGAAGGGATTTATTTATTATTAATTAAAAACAATCCCCAACTTGTACAATGTGAGAAAAAGATTGTGAGATATATTAAGAATGAACTTGATTATGATGTGGATCAAGCTGAAATTGTATATCTGATGATACATATGACCCAAATATTAGGTCAATAGGATTGTAACTGATAAAGCAGGCAAAACCTAGAATATAAGATACATACGTATTTTATATTTTGGGTTTTTTGTTTAGAGAGAGGAGAGAAAAAATGAGAAAATTAATTAATAACGCAGATGATTTTGGTTATTCTCATGCTATTAATTATGGAATTATTGATAGCTATTTAGATGGGATTTTAACGTCTACAACGTTAATGCCAGGAATGCCAGGATTTCAACATGCAGTCGCTTTAGCAAAACAAAATCCAGGTTTAGGAATTGGTATTCATTTGACACTAACATGTGGAAAGCCTGTTATGGAAGGCCATCAAACACTTGTTGATGAAAAAGGTTATTTTAAAAAGTTATCTTTTTACAATGATGAAACAACATCTGTTGATGAAGAGGAAGTGTATAAAGAATGGAAAACTCAAATTGAGAAGGTCTATGCCAATGGAATTGTTCCAACACATTTAGATTCACATCACCATATTCATACATTTAAAAATAATCCTGATATAGTCAAAAGACTATCTAAAGAATATGGATTACCAGTTCGTAATTCATTTGGAGACCCTTTTGTATTGAAACAAGATGATATCAAATGTAATGATGTTTTAATTGATCCATGGTCAACCAATAAAGAAGAGATTTTAAATTGTAAAGAACAGGGTATTGCTTTGGCTAAAGAAATGTGTTGTTTATTAGAACAGGTTGGAGATGCTAGGGTTATAGAGGTGATGTGGCATCCTGCTTATTTAGATTATAAAATTGTGACAGAATCAAGTTTTGCTTATCCAAGAATTATAGAATGTGAAGCAATAAAAAATAATGAATTGACAAAGTATGTAAAAGAACATTTTGAATTATGTACTTATCAAGATATAGAAAAGGAGAGAGGAAAATGATGAATAAAATTTTAAAACAGTTATCAAAGTTAGGTAAAGCAATGCTCATTCCAATTGCTGCAACACCTGCGGCAGGATTATTAGCACGTTTAAGTGCTCCAGATTTACTTAACTTACCTATTCTTGAAACAGCTTCATGGGTTGTTTTTGGAATGATGGATGTCTTATTTGCAATTGGTGCAGTTATTGCTTATGCGAAAACAAAGGATAAAACAACACCAATCTTAGGAGCAGTAATCTCATTATCAGTATTCAAAGCTGTTTTAACAGCCATGAATGAAACAATTAGTATGGGGGTCTTTGCCGGAATTGTTGTAGGAACTGTAACAGCAATTATTTATAACTATAGTCGAGAATGGAAAACACCACAAATGTTCTCATTCTTTACAGGTGATAAATTTGTTGTCACATTAGCACCAATCGCAATGATTCCACTGGGAATCGCATTTAGTTATATTTGGGTGCCTTGTCAGGCAGGACTCAATAGCTTTGGATTATGGATTGCAGGAGCAGGTGCTCTTGGAATATTTGTCTTTGGTTTAACAAATCGTTTATTGATTCCAGTCGGATTACATCATGTTGTTAACACTTATATTTACTATGAGTTAGGTACATTTGTCACTGCAAGTGGAGAAGTTGTTAAAGGTGAAATTCCAAGATTCCTAGCTGGTGATCCAACTGCAGGGTTATTCTTAGCAATGTTCTTTATCCCAATGATGTTTGGTTTACCAGGTGCTTGTGCAGCAATTTATAAAACTGCTAAAGAAAAAAATAAAGCAAAAACGAAATCATTAATGACTTCAGGAGCTTTGACAACTTTTGTAGCTGGTATTACAGAGCCTGTTGAATTCTCATTTATGTTTGTTGCACCTCGTTTGTATGCTTTTCATGCAGTGCTTACAGGGGCAGCAGGAGCAATTCTTTACTTATTAGATGTTCATTTAGGAATGTCAATTAATTTCTGTGTGATTGATTTTGTATTAAACTTTAATATGGGAACGAATGCTTGGATTATTATACCAGTCGGAATTGTTTTCTTCTTTATTTATTATTTTGGCTTCAAATTTATGATTGAAAAAGGTGATTTGAAGACACCAGGTAGAGAAGATGAACTTGAATTTCAGGAAGATGAAGTTTCAGCTGATGAAATGAATATAAAACTTGAACATACAAATTATCAGTATATGGCAAAAAAGATACTTCAAAATGTTGGTGGTAAAGAAAATGTGGAAGAAGTAGAGAACTGTGTAACCCGTTTACGTTTAGAGTTAAAAGATGGTTCTCTAGTCAATGAAGAGAATATTAAAAAAACAGGTGCTAAAGGTGTCATCAGATTTAGTGATACATCTGTTCAGATTATTATTGGTACTGAAGTTAATAAAGTTGCTAAAGAATTTAAAGCAATGTTAGATGAATAGGAGATAAAAGATGGGAAATAAATTTGTTATTATTGGAGCTGGTTCAACACATACTCCTGGAATTATTGGTTCACTTGTAGAAAAAGCAGATGAAATACAATTAACAGAACTTTGTTTACATGATATTGATTATGAAAGAGTTTATCATATGGGTGAGTTTAGTAAAATTTATATGTCAGAAAGAAGAAATGATATTAAGACAAGCTGGACTACCGATTTAAAAGAAGCTTTGAGTGAAGCAGATTATGTATTTATTCAAATTAGACCTGGGCGAAATGAACAAAGAGCTATTGATGAACATACTTGTTATAAACATGGACTTATTGGTCAAGAAACTTGTGGGTTAGGGGGATTCGCTTTTGCTTTAAGAACAATTCCTGCTATTTTAGAAATAGTGAAAACAGCTTTAGAAGTTTGTCCTCAAGCATGGTTATTAAACTACTCAAATCCAGAGGCAATGGTATCAGAGGCTGTTTATAGAACTTATCCACAAGCAAAGATGTTGTGTATTTGTGATATGCCTATTTCACAACAAGAACAAGTTGCTGAGTACTTTGGATATGATGAAAAAGATTTAACTTTTAAATATTTTGGACTTAACCATTTTGGTTGGTTTACAAATGTTTATAATAAAGAAGGTAAGGATTTACTACCACAATTAAGAGAAGATGTTGTGAGTGGTAAAATGACAGGTTTTAATGCAGTTCAGGATGAAGGAAAATTAGATGATTATTGGTTTAAAACATTTAATAATGTTATTAAAGGGTTTAAAGCATATCCTGACTTTCTACCACTATGTTATTTACAATACTATTATTTCCATGATGAAATGTTAGAACAATTTGATCATGAATTTACGAGAGCAGATTCAGTTTTAGCTGGTAGAGAAATAACAGTGTATCAAGAATGTCGTAGAGTTATTGAAAATAAGAGTGCTAAAGATTCTTATTTAGTCGCAGGAGTTCATGGAAATTATATTGTGAATTTAGCAAGTTCTATTATTAACGACAAGAAAGAAAGGTTTATCGTAAATGTTATGAACAATGGTGCGATTGGAAACTTTAATCATGATGCGGTTGTAGAAGTTCCGTGTTATGTTGGTGCAGCAGGAATTGAACCAGTTGCAGTGGGTTATATTCCTCAATTTCATAAATCATTAATGGAAGCACAAAAAGGTTATGAAAAACTTGCTGTTGAAGCATGTTTAGAAGGATCGCAGGAAAAAGCATTACAAGCCATCTTATTAAACAAAACGGTTCCTTCTTATCGTAAAGGTAAAGAAATATTAGATGAGTTTTTAGAATTGAATAAAGACTATTGGAATCCGAAGTTCTATAATAAATAATATATGATATGTTTGTATATATGACCTCCCAATATGAATAATACAGACATAATCTCATCAATGAGTAATAAGATAGAAAAGACCAAACATGTTATAAAGTGTTTGGTCTTTAGACTATTACCTAAGAAATTTTACATACGTATTTTTCTTTGGATAGAATATGTCTTTTGATTGTTTCAGGTAAGAAATTGTGATTTAATTAAATTAAGGTAGGTGGAATATATGGAAAAATATATCCTTGCAATTGACCAAGGAACAACGAGTACCAGAACAATTTTATATAACCATAACTCTGAAGTTGTGATGTCTTCCCAAAGAGAATTTCAACAGTTTTTTCCTCATCCAGGCTGGGTAGAACATGATGCCAATGAAATCTGGTTATCAACATTAGCGGTGATGACAGAGACGATTCAAATGTCAGGAATTAAACCTGAGCAGGTTGCAGGAATAGGGATTACAAATCAAAGAGAAACAACCGTTGTTTGGGATCGCAATACAGGCATTCCTGTTTATCATGCGATTGTTTGGCAATCTCGTCAAAGTGATGAAATTTGTCAACGCTTAAAAGATGCTGGACGAGAAGACATTATCCGTAAAAAGACAGGATTGCTTTTAGATCCTTACTTTTCTGCTACAAAGCTTGTATGGATATTCGAAAATGTACCAGGAGTGAAAGACAAAGCACTCAATGGTGAATTGATGTTTGGAACGATTGATTCATGGCTTGTCTATAAACTCAGTGGTGGAAAACGTCATATTACTGATGTTACGAATGCTTCAAGGACATTGCTCTATAATATTTATGAACAATGCTGGGATCAAGAACTGTTAGAGTTGTTTGGTATTCCAGATAGTATGTTGCCAGAGGTTGTGTCTTCAAGTGAAGTTTATTGTTGTACAGCTCCTTATCATTTTTATAATCATGAAGTTCCTATTGCTGCAATGATAGGTGATCAGCAAGCTGCCTTATTTGGTCAGAATTGTTTTGAAAAAGGGAAAATGAAAAACACATATGGAACAGGTGGGTTCTTGTTGATGAATACAGGAGAGCATGCTGTTCAATCAAATCATGGCTTATTAACAACAATCGCTTGGAAGTTAAATGGCGAAACAAAATATGCGCTTGAAGGAAGTATTTTTGTCTCAGGAAGTTTAATTCAGTGGTTACGTGACGGCCTTCACATTATACACAAAGCAAGTGAAACAGAAGCAATGGCTTTTTCAGTTAAAGATAGTGATGGTGTTGTGATTGTTCCTGCTTTTACTGGGTTAGGAGCTCCCTACTGGGATGATCAGGCCCGTGGTTCTATTGTTGGAATTACACGTGGGACAACCAAAGAACATTTAGCAAGAGCAGCCCTAGAAGCAATGTGCTATCAAAGTAAAGATTTGGTATTAGCTATGCAACAGGATACAAATATAAAAATTAAGGAACTTTTTGTAGATGGTGGTGCAACTGAGAATAAATTCCTTTTACAATGCCAAAGTGATATTTTACAAATTCCAGTAACACGTTTAAAAGTGAATGAGACAACAGCTTTAGGAGCAGCTCATCTAGCAGGGCTTGCTGTTGGCTATTGGACAATGAATGATTTTCAAGCAGATGTCCTAGCAACCTATCAACCAAAAATAGATAAACAATTATCTCATCATATGTATCAGCGTTGGCAAAAAGCAGTAAAAAGCTGTCAAGCTTTTGAGGAGGATTAAAGTGAAAGATATTGTGATTATTGGATGTGGAATTACAGGAAGTTTAATCGCTCATGAATTGTCAAAGTATCAATTGGATGTTGCTGTTTTAGAAAAGAATAATGATGTTGCTTTGGAGTCTACTGGGGCAAATAGTGCTATTATTCATTCAGGTCATGATCCGAAACCTGGAACTTTAAAGGCAAGATTTAATTTAGAAGGAAATCGTATGTTTCCAGATTTATGTAATGAATTACAAGTTGACTATCAACAAATTGGTGCCTTTGTTGTTTCAACAAGTGATGAGGAATCACAAACTTTAGACCGACTTGAAAAGCAAGCGATAGAAAGGAAAATTCCTTATACAAGATTGAATCGACAACAGATTATATCAGAAGAACCACATATTGGAGATACTGTTATAGAAGCTTTATCACTTCCAACAACAGGAATTATTACACCTTGGAAAGTCACGATTGCAGCTATAGAAGAAGCAATGGAAAATGGCGTTGAACTTTTCTTAAATCATGAAGTCAAAGGAATTAAAGAAATTAATGAGGGATATCGGATTTTTACAAATAAAGGTTCTATTGATGCAAAAATGGTGATGAATGCTGCTGGTGTCTATGCAGATACGATTGCAAGTTATCTCGAAAATACACATTATCACATCACACCTCGAAGAGGTGAATATTATATTCTTGGAAAATTAACTGAACCAATTGTGAATCATATTATTTATCCAACTCCCTCTTCAAAAGGAAAAGGTGTTTTGGTTGTTCCTACAATTCATGGGAATGTCTTACTGGGTCCTAACAGCGAACCTATATCTGATAAAGATGATGTTTCAACAACTCATGCTTTAGATGAAGTGAAAAAGAATGTTGTAAAAACAGTGAAAGATATTCCCTTTCAAAAAATCATTAGAACATTTTCAGGTCTTCGACCAACAGGAAATACAGGGGATTTTGTGATTGAAGAAGATTCTCATTATAAAAATTTTATTCATGTTTCTTGTATAGAATCACCAGGCTTAACAGCATCGCCTGCAATTGCTAAATATGTGAAAGACACATTTGTAGCAAAAAGATTTCAAATGATAAAGAAAGACCATTATCAAAAACGTCGACCTGATATTGTTTTAGAACATCTTTCGCCAACTGAAAAAAATCAGTTGATACAAAAAGATTCACGTTTTGGAAAAATAATTTGTCGTTGTGAAAAGATTAGTGAAGGTGAAATTGTTGATGTCATTCATCGCTATGCTGGTGCCACAACAATTGATGGTGTGAAGAAGCGTTGTCGACCAGGAATGGGAGGTTGCCAGGGAGGATTTTGTTCACCAGAAGTCCTGACCATACTTGCCAGAGAACTTCATAAAGATAAACAAAGTATTGAATATAAAGGGCAACATACAGAAATTTTACCCGCTAAGGCAAAGGAGGCACTTTAATGGAAACACATGATATAGTGATTATTGGTGGCGGAAGTGCTGGACTGGCAGCAGCTTATGAAGCGAGTCAAAATGGGTGCCATGATGTTTTAATTATTGAACAAGGTGTTGAATGTGGGGGAATTTTACAACAATGTATCCACAATGGTTTTGGGCTTCATACTTTTAAAGAAGAATTGAGTGGACCAGGTTACGCCCAGCGTTTTATTGATCGTGTGGAGGATAATCCGGATATTGAAATTTGGTTAGAGAGTACTGTCATTGAGATGCGAGATGATCGAACACTAACTGTTGTTTCTCCAAAAAAAGGATATATTGAGATTCAAGCAAAAGCCATTATTTTAGCTATGGGTTGTCGTGAAAGAACACGTGGTGCTATTGATATTAAAGGAACACGTCCAAATGGAATTTATAATGCTGGACAAGCCCAAAAATTTTTGAATCTTGATGGCTATTTAGTTGGGAAAAAAGTCTTTATTTTAGGAAGTGGAGATATTGGTTTAATTATGGCAAGGAGAATGACACTTGAGGGTGCAAAGGTTTTAGGAGTTGCTGAGGTAATGCCTTATTCTAATGGGTTGGCACGAAATATCAAACAATGTCTTGAAGACTTTGATATTCCTCTTTATTTAAGTCATACAATAACAAAAATAGTTGGAAAAGATAACCTTGAAAAGGTGATTATTTCAGCTGTCGATGAAAAGCGTCAAATTATACCTGATACTGAAAAAGAGTTTGAGGTTGATACTTTATTATTATCAGTTGGTCTGATACCAGAAAATAAATTAAGTGAGGATGCTGGTATCAAAATTCATCCCCAAACAAAAGGGGCTATTGTTGATGAATGTTATATGACATCCATTCCTGGTATTTTTGCATGTGGTAATGTTTTACATGTTCACGATCTTGTTGACTTTGTGACATCTGAAGCCAATAAAGCAGGTTATTATGCAGTTCAATATATCTCAGGAAAAACTACGACTGGAAATGTTTTCAATCAAATTGCTAAAGATGGAATTTCTTATGTTTTACCTCAAATCATCCATGAACATGCTCAAGGAGATATAGAATGCTCATTAAGGGTACAGGCACCACATAAGAATTGTCAAATTATTATAAAAAGTGGTGAATTTCAAAAGATTGTGAAAAAACGCAGTGTTGCACCAGCAGAAATGGAAAAAGTCGTTTTAAAAGCTAGTGATTTGTCACAAATTCAAGGAGATATAGAATGGGAAGTGAAAGTATGTTAAAAGAGATGGTTTGTATCACTTGTCCAATTGGCTGTCATCTAACAATCAGGCAAGATGGTGAAGAAATTGAAGTGAGTGGAAATACTTGTCCAAGAGGTAAGCAGTATGCAATTGCTGAAATGACTCATCCAACACGTATGTTAACAACAACGGTTGTGATTAAAAATGCTATTTATCATCAAATACCAGTTATATCTTCTGCTCCAATACCATTTGATAAGATAGAAGAAACAATGAAATTACTTAAAGAAGTTGTTGTGACTGCTCCTGTTCATGAAAAAGATATTATTGTCAAAGATATTTTTGGATTAGGTATTGATATGATTGCCAGTCGCAGTATGAAGAGAGTTGATTAAAGAACTCATTTTGTTTATGAGGACATACATTAAGATTAAATTTGAAAGACGATTAGTGTTAACGAGGAATATGTTTTGTAGATATTATGAATGAAAAATATATCAATAAAGATATAATTCTAAGAAAGAATAGAGGTAGTATATGAAAAAATTATTAGTACGTGGTGATGATTTAGGATATAGTGAAGGTGTGACTTTGGGAATGCTATCAGCTTATGAAAAAGGTATTGTCAATAGTATGGCCATTATGATCAATATGCCTTATGCTAAAGAAGCTATCCTACTTGCAAAGAAACATAAAGGATTATGCTTAGGTTTGCATGTAAATGTAACCAATGGAAAAGCATTAGCACCAATTGATCAAATTCCAACATTAGTTGATGAAAATGGTGTTTTTATCTCTAGTCGTTTCAGAAGAGAACAGCTTATTAAAGGTGAAGTATTATTTAATGAAGATGAAGCATATTTAGAAGCAAAGTATCAAATAGAAAGATATATTGACTGGGTAGGACAGTTACCTGAGTATATTGACTTACATGTTTTAGAAGTTCCAGAACTCATTAATGCAGTTTTAAGAGTTTATCAAGAATATCAGGTTCCAGTATGCATATATGATAAATGTTTTGATAAGTCTATTCATGAGCAAGCAATGAAACAATATGAATATTATCAACAACATAATAACCATTTTGAAGATATGTTTATAAAGGGAGATTATCAAATAAAAGATGGATTGAATTTACTTGTGACACATCCAGGATTTATTGATTATGATTTATCAGTGACTTCATCAATGATAGATGAACGTTTAAAAGATTATACCTTGGTAACAAGTACAAAATTAAAAGAATGGTTAGATCAAGAAGGGGTAGAAGTGATTTCATTTAGAGATTTGGTCAAATAATTTAAACAGGTTTATGTGTTTAATCAATTTTATCACAAAGTGCAGAAATTCTTGGAGTCAAATGAATAGATATCATGAATATCTGTTTGTTTGACTTCTTTTTTTTAAAAAGATGCAAAAAAGTATGTTACATATGACAGGGAGCAAGAAGTTGGTCGTAGACTTCTTGCATCTTTTACAAGATAGGCAAAATATGTAATATAAGATGTTTACAAGGATAATTCACTATATATTTTAAGACAATAAACTATATAGACAAATGTATTCTTTATTTATAAGAGACTTTTTTCCCGTTAAAAAACAAAAAGAGACTTAATTATGATAAGATGAATATAACGATGGAGGGATATTATGTTATATGATCATATATTAGAGTTTCGTGGAGAGTGGCGTTCTTATCAAAAAAGAGTATTAGACCATTTTTTAGAATATAAACGTGATGGAAAAGTGCATATTGTTGCAGCTCCTGGTTCTGGAAAAACAACACTGGGCATTGAATTGATTCGTTTATTAGATCAACCAGCTATTATTCTTGTTCCAACAATAACAATACGAGAACAATGGGTAGAGAGAATTGAAGAAGCCTTTTTATGTCAAGGTATTGTAGCAAGCAACTACATATCACAGGATATTAAAGATTTAAAACTTATTACAGTGACAACATATCAAGCGATCCATAGTGCCATGTCAGGATATCAGGGAGAACTTGTTGAAGAAGATGATGAGGGAATAAAGAGAAAAGAAGAAGTTGATTATCACGATTATCATCTCTTACAGGCAATTCAAGATGCTAAAATACAAACAATATGTTTAGATGAGTGTCATCATTTACGTAATGAATGGTGGAAATCATTAGAAACATTTAAAAAGGAATTAAAGTGGGATTATACGATTGCTTTAACTGCGACTCCACCATATGATTCTTCGCTATCTATGTGGACTCGTTACATTGATATGTGTGGTGAAATTGATGAAGAAATAACTGTCCCTGAATTGGTAAAGGAGGGGAGTCTATGTCCTCATCAAGATTATGTTTATTTTAATTATCCAACAAAAGAAGAACAACAGGAGATTAAAGTATTCAAAGAAAATGGAGAAGTTCTTCTTCAAAGAATCATGAACGATTTACAGTTTCAATCTGTTATTCAGTCACATCAATGTTTACATGGACATATTGATTTAGATCATTTATTAGAAAAGCCAGAATATTTATCAGCACTACTTATTTATTTAGAAGAAAAGAAGTTAAGTTATCCAACCCAATTTAAACAGATTTTAGGTTATAAACAGTTAGAAAAGATGTCAGTGAAATGGTTACAGATTTTATTACAAGGGTTATTATATGATGATACATTTTCATATCATATAGATGAAGATTATCAAAAGGAACTTATCAAAGAATTAAAGTCTCTAGGTTTTATTGAAAGAAATCAAGTGACTATTGTTGTGAATCAGGCAATTGAAAAAATGTTAGTGAAATCAGTTGGTAAATGTGACAGTATAAAAGATATTGTTTTTCATGAATACAAATGTATGAAAGATGATTTAAGATTATTAATCTTAACAGATTATATACGCAGTGAATATGAAAAAGCAGTTGGTGATGATTCAAGGGATGTTCATAATTTAGGGGTTTTACCATTTTTTGAATTATTAAGAAGAGAAAATGAAAATCAGCAGGAGAATATCCAATTGGGAGTTCTCTGTGGTACGATGGTGATTATTCCTAGTCATGCAAAAGAAAAATTAAAAATGCTTGTTGAAGAACCTGAAAGAATTTCTTTTGAATCTCTTGGATGTATAAGTCAAAATGAATATGTAAAAGTCAATATGAGTGGAAATAATCATTCTA
Organism: Coprobacillus cateniformis; assembly: GCF_009767585.1. Taxonomy (NCBI): domain Bacteria; kingdom Bacillati; phylum Bacillota; class Erysipelotrichia; order Erysipelotrichales; family Coprobacillaceae; genus Coprobacillus; species Coprobacillus cateniformis. The sequence goes on along the minus strand of NZ_WSNW01000001.1, from coordinate 776,812 downwards.
TAGTAGGGGCAGTGAGTTCGTTGTTTGAAATGGGTTATATACAGGTCTTAATTGGAACAAAATCACTGCTTGGAGAGGGATGGGATTCCCCTTGTGTCAATACTCTTATACTTGCTAGTTTTGTTGGCTCTTTTATGTTAAGTAATCAGATGCGTGGAAGAGCAATACGTACTTTCACAAATAATCCACAGAAAACAAGTCATATATGGCATTTGGTTTGTGTTGACCCTCAGAAGGCGAAAACTTTAGAAGGTTTAGAAGCAAGTGAAGACTATCAGACATTATGTCGTCGTATGGAACATTTCTTAGGATTACATTATACTGATAATATTATTGAAAATGGAACAGAACGTTTAACTGCCATCAAATTACCTTTGAACCAGCATAATATTCAATTGACAAATAAACAAATGTTACAATTATCATCAAATAGGGATCATTTAAAAAAACGTTGGAATCAATCTTTGGCTGTATATGATAAAATGGAAGTGGTTGAAGATGTAGAGGTTAAAGAAAAAATGATCACAGCAGTTATTTTAACAGATGCGATTAGACATTTTATCATGACATTGATCTGTGGTGTTTTAGGAATGATACTGGGAATAAGTTTGTTACCTATTTTAGGAACAATGGCTATCATTTTGGGACTTTATCTTTTTATCGTACTTTATTGTTTATTTATATTTGCTAAAAAGATTGTGCTATATAAAAATCCTTTATCACGTTTACAAATATTTGGACAAGGTATTCTCCAGGCTATGCAGGCAACGGGACAGTTAGAATCACTTCATTGCATTGTTAAGACTGAATTAATGGGGATTTATCATGTTGTTTACTTAGCTGGTGGGACTGGTCATGATAAGACATTATTTGCTAAATGTGTATATGAATTTTTTGGAGAAATTGATAATCAGAGATATATTTTATATAAATCAAGAAAGAAACGTAAAATGGAAGGTTATTTTGTTATTCCAGAAATTTTTGCGAAACGTAAAGAAGATGCCCAGATATTTGCTCAATATATGAAACCCTTTATTGGAAGATATGATGTTATTTATACACGAAATACTCAAGGGAGACAAATCTTGTTACAAGGAAGAATACATGCTTTAGCAAACCGACAAGAGCGCTGTTTAACAAAAAAGAAGGTGAAAGGGGCTTTAGAATAAGTTCCTTTTCTCAATCAGTGGGTTAATAATTTCAAGTCTTGAAAATCATCTGATATTTGTTTTCATGCGTTGATATTTAGATTATAATACTAATATTATAAAAAGGAGTAGATAAGATGATTAAACTTATAGCGGTAGATATGGATGGAACTTTTTTGGATTCTCAAATGAATTATCAAAGAAGTATCTTTAGAAAAATTTATCAATATTTGAAAAGAAATGAAATACACTTTGTTGTTGCAAGTGGAAATCAATATTATCAATTAAAATCTTTTTTTGATGATTTCCAAGATGAACTCACTTATATTAGTGAAAATGGTGCATTGATTATTGAAAATAAACAAGACATTTTTCATAATGAAATTCCTTATGAAAATCTAGATATTATTATTCAAAGATTACAAAGAAATAAACATATTCGTATATGTTTATGTGGAATGAAATCTGCTTATCTTTTAAATGGGGATCAAGAATTTTATGATTGTTATTCAAAATATTATTATCGTTTAGAAATCATTGAATCATTAAAAGAAATCAATGATACAATCTTAAAAATTGCTTTAATGGTACCTGAAAATGAAACAGAAGATATCTTAAAAGACCTTATTCAAGATTTAGGCCATGTTATTCAGCCTGTATCAAGCGGGCATGGAAGCATTGATTTAATTGTTCCTGGTTTTCATAAAGGATCAGCAATTGAATTTCTCTGTCAACGATATCATATCTCATTAGACGAGTGTGTAGCATTTGGTGATGGTGGTAATGACAAGGAAATGATTGAAAAAGTGAAATATGGATTTGCAATGGATAATGGAAGTCAAGCGATTAAGGAAGTTGCTTATCGCGTTGTTCCATCAAATAATCAACATGGCGTTATTCAAACATTGTTAGAACTCTTTGATATTCCTGAAGTGACTGAAAGAGAAAAAGCATTACTTGGAATGTGGTATGACGCTAATCATGATCCAAAAGTTGTTAAGGATAGATTGAATACGCATCATCTTTGTTATCGATATAATCAAACAGATCCTTTAGAATTAAAACAGCGTCAGAGCATTCTTGAGGACATTTTTCAAGCCAAAGTTGAGAATCTAGAAATTGTTCCACCTTTTTTATGTGATTGTGGACCATATATTCAACTTGGTAAAAATATTTTTGTTAATTCCAATGCTTATTTTATGGATGGTGCAAAGATTACGATTGGAGATAATGTTTTTATTGGTCCATCAGTTGGTTTATACACAGCTATTCATCCTTTAAATTATAAAAAAAGAAATGCTGGTTATGAAAAAGCAAAACCAATTACAATTGGAGATAATGTTTGGTTAGGGGCGAATGTTGTGGTGTTACCTGGTGTGACAATTGGAAGTGGCTCAGTTATTGGGGCTGGAAGTGTTGTAAATAAAGATATTCCTAAAAATGTTGTAGCATTTGGGAACCCTTGTCGTGTCGTTAAAGAAATTGAGTAAATTGATTAAATATTTATTTTTATGTGATTATAAAGATGAATTATATATAAGATATGGATTGTTGAGAAGTGACATCATACGTGATGTTACTTTTTTTTACTCGTTTGTATAGTGGTTATTATATATATTCTTTTTTTGCATGATTGATGATGAAGTGAATTGAGATATCAATTTCGACAAAAAGTGATAAAATAAAATGTGTAGAAAGGAGGATATTTATGAATAAAAAAGCTATTCAGTTAATTGAAAAAATGATTGAAGAAGATGATTATCAAACAGTATCCTTCTTTGCTTTGGGCCTAAATGTTTCTACAAGAACCATTTTTAATTATTTAGAGTTCATAGAAGAAGAACTCAAAGATAGTGATTTATATGTTCATAAAGTACAGGGAAGAGGAATTCGATTGATTGGTTCACAAAAAGATAAGATAGACTTATTACATTCACTTAATGGTGTAGAGGTTTTAAGTACATTAGAAAGGCAACTTATTATTATTCAAAAACTCATTCTCGAAGAACAAACATTGACTTATCAAAAACTATCTGATTATTTTATGGTGAGTACATCTTCTATTACAAAGGATTTAGAAAAAATCCAACATTTCTTTAAGAAATATTCTATTCAGCTTGTTTCTGATAAAAAAGGAACATACGTTATTGGTGATGAATATCACAAACAACTTTGTCAAGTCACGTATTTAGAAGAACGACTTTCATTAAAGAAGAAAAGAAGTGAAGACACATTACAAAAAGAAGATTTATCTCTCTTAAAATTATTTATAGAAGGCGAGATTGTTGATGGTGTTTATCAGATATTTCATGAATTTATTGGTGAGTATCAGCTTCATGTTTCTCATAAGTATTCAAGGCGTATGTTCATAACATTAATTGTTTTTATATCAAGACTGAAGTATGGCAAACACCCATATATTGAAAAAGATTTTTTATTTGAAGAAATGAAATATTTAGATTCTTATATATTAGCAGAAGAACTTTTAAAACGTATTTGTAGTCAGTTTCAAATCGTTTATGAAAGTCAAGATGTTGATTATATAAATAAACAATTGATGGCTTTAAAAATAAAGATAAAAGAAGTTCCAGTCAATCCAATATATTTAAGTTCCATTCAAGAACTTATCAATCAATTGAGTGAAATCTTAAAAGTGAATCTTAATCAAGACCAGAAGCTGCTCAAAAGTCTCTTGTTTCATTTTACACCTATGATCTATAGATTGCGTATGAATGCCAATATTAAGAATCCTTTACTACATGAAATCCAGACACAGTATTCTATATTGTTTTCAATTATCGCACATAGTGTCTATAAAATTGAATCTCAATATCAGGTCATTTTAACGGAAGATGAAATTGCTTTTTTGACAGTTTATTTCCAAGTTGCTTTAGAAAGAAATAAAGGTGGTAAAAAAATATTAATAGTGTGTTTAAGTGGGATTGGAACATCAGAATTAATCTTTCATAAAATTCAAAAAGCGATTCCTGCTCAAGATACTCTTGAAATTACAACATACCATGCCTTAAAGAAGCGTGATTTAAGGAAAATAGATTTGATTATTTCAACAATTGATTTAGATATTGAAGATATTCCTATCATTAAAGTGAGTGCATTGATATCCAATTCAGATTTAAAAAAGATCACAGAGAAATATGCAAATTTCTTTTATAAAGATGACTATGAAAGAGAAATTGAGCACTTTCAATATTTAAAACAATATATTGAAGAGAAAATGATTTTTTGGGATATGGAATTCAAGAATAAAGATGAGTGTTTAAAGTTTGTGATGGAAAAGTTATATTCAGCTGGATATGTGAAAGAGGGATTTGAAAAATCTATTTTAGAACGTGAAAAAATAGGGACGACTGCATTGGATTCAGGAGTTGCCATTCCTCATGCATCGATTGAATATACACGAGAAACAAAAATAGTTATTGTTAATTTAAAACATAAGATATTATGGAATGATAAAAAGATTGATGTTGTGGCTTTAATCAATATCAATCAAAAAGATAAAGCAAATGTAAGAAATCTTTTAGGAGAACTTTATCAATTCATTCGAGAAAGAAAAGATGTTGAAAAATATTTTAAAATGAACACAAAAGATGAATTTATAAAAAGTATTAATCAATAAGGAGGAGGATTAGAAAATGAAAATTGTTGCTGTGACATCATGCCCATCTGGAGTAGCACATACTTACTTGGCTGCTGAAAGTTTGGAAGTTGCTGCTAAAGAAAAGGGGATAGAGATTGCTGTTGAAACACAAGGGTCTATTGGGATTGAAAATGAATTAGATAAGAATGCTATTTTAGAAGCAGATGCTGTGATTTTAACAAATAATATTGGTATTAAAAATGAAGAAAGATTTAAAGGAAAGCCTGTGGTTCGAGTCAGTGCAGGTGATTGTATTAACAAAGCAGGTGCAATTATGGCTAAGTTAAAAGAAAAGTTTGGGTAGGATTGATCAATGAAAGTGAAACTCTCGCCATCATTGATGTGCATAGACCTGTTAAATATAGAAAATGAGATTAAGATTTTAAATATGAAAGCTAATGAATACCATGTTGATATTATTGACTGGCATTATTGTAAAAATATGTCTTTGGCACCATGCTTTATGGAGCAGATTTCAAAGATAACAGATATTCCTATGGATGCTCATTTATATGTAGATAATATTGATATGGATTTGATTGAACTGTGTTGTCAAAGTGGAGCAAAAATATTAACTATGCCTCCAGAAATTATTGAAAAGCAGGTTTATCGTATGAAGCGCTATTTAGATTCTCAGAATGTCCAATTTGGTGTTTTTATCAATCCAGCAGTTTCTTTAGAAATCATTAAACCATATGCACATATTATTGATCGTTTATTGATAATGAGCGTAGATCCAGGATTTGCTGGTCAGCCATTTGTAGAAGCAACATTAAAAAAAATAGCTGAAGCTAAGCAATATAGAGAAGAAAATCATTATCATTATAGTATTGCAGTTGATGGCTGCTGTAATGAAAATTATTATAAACAATTGTATGAAGCGGGTGTAGATGTTTTTATTGTGGGAACAAGTGGTTTGTTTGGCAAAAATACTGATACCAAAAAAGCTTTAGATATTGCAGTGTCAAATATAGAACTAGCAACACGTTAGTGTGAGAAATGGGGAATAATTATGTCTTGTATCATGAATGAAGAACTTGTTAATTTACATATGAAAGCAAAAACAAAGGAAGAGGCTATTAAGGAACTGGCTAGAAATGTTGAATCAGCTAAGCGAATAGAGAATTATGAGGAGTATGTAGTGAGTGTATTTGAAAGAGAAAATATGACATCTACTGGAATTGGGTTTAAAATTGCGATTCCACATGGAAAAAGCTCAACAGTTAAATCTTCAACAGTCGCCTTTGGAAGATTAGAAGAAGATATTGCTTGGGAAAGTTTAGATGGTGATGACGTCCGCTTTGTATTCTTATTGGCAATTCCAGAGTCTTGTCAAGGTGATGAACATTTGCGAATCATTGCCCAATTATCAAGAAAATTAATTCATGAAGAATTTCGTCAGAAGTTAGCAACTGCAAAAGATCCTAAAGATGTTGTGACTTTATTAGAAGATCAAATATAAGGAGAATTATCATGGAAGAAATAATGAAAATATTAAGGGAAACAAAAAAACATGTCATGACTGGAATTTCATATATGATTCCATTTGTGGTTACAGGTGGTGTCGTTTTGGCGGTTTGTGTTTTGATTGGAGGAGAACATGCTGTTCCAACAGAAGGTGCATTGGGAAAGATTGCTACTATTGGATCAGCAGGATTAGGTTTAATGGTTCCTATTCTGTCAGGTTTTATTGCCTATTCTATTTGTGATCGTGCTGGGTTAGCGCCAGGAATTATTGGAGGTTTTATTGCGAATAATATTGGGGCTGGGTTTATTGGTGGAATCATTTCAGGTCTTTTGGCAGGGATTGTTGTCAGTTATTTAAAAAAGATTAAGGTGCCTAGTTCATTAAGATCAGTCATGCCAATCTTTGTCATACCATTGGTAGGAGGGTTAATTGTCTCATCAATAATGTTGTTTATTGTTGGTGAACCAATTGCAGCTTTAATGACATTCTTAACAGATCTCTTAGAAGGCATGAGTACTGGAAATGCCATCTTCTTAGCACTTATTCTTGGAATGATGAATTGTACTGATATGGGTGGTCCAATTGGAAAGGTTTCTTATGGATTTGGAACAGCCATGTTATCTAATATCAATCCAGCAACTGGTTTGCCTAATGAATCATCATTGTTAATTATGGCAGCTGTAGGAGTTTCTTGTGCAATTCCACCTCTTGCCTGTGGATTGTCTACTTTACTCTTTAAGAATAAATTTAATACAGAAGAAAAAGAAGCTGGGAAGGCAGCTTTAATTATGGGCTGTGTTTCTATTTCAGAAGGTGCAATTCCTTTTGCTGCAACCGATCCACTCCGTGTCATACCTTCTTGTATGGTAGGTGGCGGATTAGGAGCAGTGATTGCAATGATGTTTGGTGCGGGTAATCCAGCTCCTTGGGGAGGATTTATTGTTGCTCCGATTGTAACCAATCCATTGGTTTATGTTTTGGCTATTTGTATAGGGGCAATTGTTGGTGCGATCCTGATGGGTATTCTCAAGAAGGAAACGAAAGAACAAGTTCAAAGAGAAGATAATGACATTGAGTTAGATATTGAAATTCTTTAAACCGTATATAGGATAATAAAAAGTGAATGGGAGTCAAACTCTCATTTCTTTTATGTTATTATTAATCTTTATTGTTTTATATTGAAATAAGTCTTGAAATCTCTTTAAAAAGAATTATAATAAAGATAAATCAATAATAAATAATAATAAACGATAAGAAAGGAGAATATATGTTTGCTCAAGAAAGACAAGAAAGTATTGTAAGCCAAGTGAATATAGAAGGCAGTGTGAGAGTCAAGGATTTAAGTGTCAAGTTTGCAGTGACAGAAGACTGTATTCGAAAAGATTTAGCTATATTAGAGAAAAGAGGTTTATTAAAAAAAGCGTATGGAGGAGCAGTTAGTGTTCGCCAAAATCCTCATATGTATAATAGTGAAGAACGTAAAAATACACCTAATCATGAAAGAGTTCTGATTGCTCAAAAAGCCATGACACTTATTCATGAGCGGGATACCATTTTTTTAGATGTTTCACTTGCAAGTGTTGAAATTGCAAAATTATTAAGTGAATCTTCATTACAGATGACAGTCATGACAAATATGATAGATGTCTTAAATATTCTCAGTCATAGTTCTCATATTTCCATTGTTTTCATTGGTGGTCAGTTAAATCAGGAATGCGATGGGTTTTGGGGTTCTCTTTCTGTTCAAATGATTCAATTATTTAAAATCGATAAAGCTTTTTTAGGTGTTGTTGGTGTGAATACATTAACAGGACAATTATCAACTTATCATGTGGATGATGGTTTTATGAAAAAAACACTTATTCAACAAAGTCAAATGAGTTATTTATTATGTGAAGAAAGAAAGTTTAAAGAAGATGGCAGCTTTGTGTTTGCCTCTTTGAATGATGTGAGTGGTCTCTTGACTTCTAAAGAACTTCATACAAACATCAAAGAAGATTTAGAAGATTATGGTTTAGTTATCATATAGGAGGAAGTTATGGAAGGGTTATATCAAACAAATCGTGTGAAAACTTTAAAAGAAAAGATGGTGAATGAGCCACGCTATGTTTCTATTGAACAAGCAAGAATTATTACACGTGTTTATCAGCAAAATGAAGATTTGTCGATTCCTATGAAAAGAGCTCTCTCTTTAAAAGCGGCGTTAGAAGAATTAGAAATAGGTGTAGAAAAAGAAGAACTGATTGTTGGGAATAGAACAAAAGGTGTTCGTTATGGTGTTGTTTTTCCTGAAAGTGGCTGTTCATGGGTTTATAACGAAATCGAAAATTTACCTTATCGTCCACAAGATCAGTTTCTTGTAAAAGAAGCAGATATTCAAGAATTTAAAGAAGTGATTTATCCATATTGGAAAGGTCATTCTATGGAAGATGTTATTCGTCATCAGTATGGTCAAGAGATTGATGCTATGGCTAAGGTTGTGAAAATTAATCAAAAAGATCATGCGCAAGGACATATTTGTCCAGATTCCAAGCTCTGGTTAGAATTAGGACCACAAGGCTTAATCAAAAAGGCCCAAGAGAAATTAAAGACATGCTCCAAAGAGCACAAGGAATTCTATGAATGTACAATTTTAGTTTTACAGGGAGCATGTACATTTATGCGAAGGTATCATGATTATATAAAAGAGATGCTTCCTCATGTTGAATCACAATATCAAGCAACACTACAAACAGTTGCAGATAATTGTTTGCATTTATCAAAGCGTGCACCTGAATCATTTCATGAAGCTTTACAGTCTTTATGGTTTCTCTTTGTCATTCTACACATGGAATCAAATGCTTCATCATTTTCACCAGGGAGAATAGATCAATACCTCTATCCATTTTATCAAAAGGATAAAAATGCTGGAATTATTGATGATCAATATGCATTAGAATTATTAGAATGTTTATGGTTAAAGTTTAATGAAATTGTCTATTTAAGAAATCAACATAGTGCGAAATACTTTGCTGGATTTCCTATTGGCTTTAATATTGCGATTGGTGGATTAGATGAAAATGGTCAAGACACATATAATGAAATATCTTTACTTTGTTTGAAAGCGCAATATCATTTAGGATTACCCCAACCAAACTTATCAGTTCGTTTGAATAAACATTCATCACATGAATTGATGCAAGAAGCAATCAAGGTTGTTGCAAAAGGCAGTGGTATGCCTCAATTTTTTAATGATGAAGCTATTGTGCAAACAATGATTGATGATTTAAACATTGAACCTCAAGATGCTTTGAATTATGCAATTGTTGGTTGTGTTGAATTGACAACTCATGGAAATAATTTAGGATGGTCAGATGCCGCCATGTTTAATTTGAATAAAGCTTTAGAATTAACCCTAAATCATGGAAAATGTTTATTGACTGGGAATCAGATAGGATTGGATTTAGGAAGTCTTGAAACTTATCAAACATTTCAGGATTTAGAAAATGCATTTCAAAAACAAGTTGATTATTTTATTGAAGAAATGATGAAGGCTGAAGTTATTGTTGAAAAAGTTCATCAAGAATGCTTACCATCTGCATTCTTATCAACTGTGATTGATGACTGTTTAGAAAAAGGCCTGGATGTCACTCGTGGTGGTGCGAAATATAATTTATCAGGTATTCAAATGATTCAGGTTGCGAATTTAGCTGATTCCTTGGCTGCTATTCAAAAATTAGTTTATGAAGAAGAGATGATTTCAAAGCATGAATTGCTTGTTTCTTTGCAAGATGATTTTAAGGGTCATGACATTACACAGGCAATGTTATTAAATAAGGCGCCTAAATATGGTAATGATATTGAATGGGTTGATCATCTTGGTGCCAAGTGGGCTGAATATTTTAGAGAGAGAATGAAAGAATTTACAAATTATCGTGGGGGTCCATATCATACAGGTATGTATACAGTTTCTGCACATGTTCCAATGGGAGAGAATGTTGGAGCATCTCCAGATGGTCGCAATGCTTTGACACCGCTTGCTGATGGTGGAATGTCACCAGTCTATGGTCGTGATTTATCAGGGCCAACAGCTGTTTTAAAATCTGTCTCACGCATGAAGAACACTCTGACAACAAATGGTGGACTTTTAAATATGAAATTCTTACCTGAGTTCTTCAAAACAGAAATAGGAATGCGTAAGTTTGAGAATTTCTTACGTGCCTTTGTGGATTTGGAAATTCCTCATATTCAATTTAATGTCGTAAGAAGAGAAGATTTATTAGATGCGAAAGTTCATCCAGAACGTCATAAGTCATTAACAATTCGTGTGGCAGGCTATACAGCTTACTTTGTAGAATTAGCTGGTAAACTGCAAGATGAAATTATTGAGAGAACAGCTTATGAAGATATCTAAAGCACTTGTTTTTGATATCAAAAGATTTGCAGTTCATGATGGTCATGGCATTCGGACAACAGTTTTCTTTAAGGGCTGCCCCTTGAGATGTGTGTGGTGTCAAAATCCTGAAGGATTATCTTCAAAACGCAACCCCATTTATTTTGAAAAGAGTTGTATTCATTGTCGTCGTTGTGAGCAATATGCAAATGATGGTCAAATGACTTATCAAAATGATCGTCCTTATTTCAATAAGGAGTGTGAAAATTTTGATAATCTTGTAAAGTATTGTCCCACTGGAGCCATTCGTTATGATAGTGAATTGTATGATATTGAAGAATTAATGATAAAAATAAAACAGGATGAAGTTTTCTTTCGTGAAGAAGGCGGTGTAACCTTTTCTGGTGGTGAACCCTTTATGCAAGGTGATTTCTTGATTGAAATCTTAAAACGTTGTCATGAAGAGGGGATTCATACAGCAATTGAAACATCATTGCATGTTTCATTAGATTTGATGAAACAAGCTTTACCTTATTTAGATTTAATCTACGTTGATTTAAAAATATATGATCATCAAAAACATCAACAATATACAGGTGTCTCTTCACATCTGATTAAAAACAATATAAAATATATATTAGAAAGTCAACATAGAGATAAGGTTATTATCAGAACACCATTGATTCCATCAATGAGTGCAACTGATGACAATATAACAGCGATATCTGAATTCTTAGTGAATATTTATCCAGAAGTCAAGTATGAATTATTGAATTATAATCCATTAGCTTCATCTAAGTATTCACTTGTAGGTTTAGAATATGGCTTGTCAACAGACTTAAAAATGTTTAATCAAGAACAAATGCAGCATTTTTATGATTTGATTTATCAGACAGGTATAAAAAATTTAATCATCGAATAGGAGAAAAGAGAAATGGAATTTATTATTGATACAGTTGATTTAGAAGAAATTAAGGATGCAGTAGAACATATGCCAATTGTGGGAGTAACAAGTAATCCCTCAATTGTCAAAAGAACAAGCCCAGCAAAGTTCTTTGATCATATGAGAGAGATTAGAAATATCATCGGAAAAGAGAGAAGTTTACACGTACAAGTGATTTCTAAGGATTGTGAGACAATTGTCAAAGAAGCTCATCGTATTTTAGAAGAAATTGATAATCAGGTTTATATCAAGGTTCCAGTTTCATATGAAGGAGTCAAAGCCATCAAGATTTTAAAGTCAGAAGGCATCAATGTCACAGCGACAGCAGTCTATGATTTGATGCAGGCTTATATGGCACTAGCAGCAGGAGCGGATTATATTGCGCCTTATGTGAATCGTATAGGGAACTTAGGAAGTGATCCAATGGAACTGATCAATGAATTATCAAATCGTATTGCAATGGATGGATATGACTGTAAGATTATTGCAGCCAGTTTCAAAGGCGTACAACAGGTTAGAGATTCATTCAATTATGGGGCACAGGCCATTACAGCACCAGTAGAGGTGTTAAAAGCGATATTCAAGAATCCAAACATTGAAAAAGCAGTAGATGATTTCAATAGTGACTGGTATGCAATGTATGGAGAAGGAACAGGCATTTGTGATTTATAAGAAGGGAAATACCTTCTTTTTTTCTTTTTTTGAAAAACACTTGACTTAGAGTTAACTCCAAGTGGTAAGATACGGATGAAAAAAGAGGGAGGAATGAAGATGAATGAATTTTATGAAGATTTAATGTGTCCAGTTGTTTATCGTTGGGTGAAAAATCATGAAGGAGTCAAAATATGTCATAACAAATGTTGTACACTTTGGATAGATAATGGAGATATTTATGGTGTTATTGAGTTTCATGATGAGAATATTGTTGAGTTAACTGTGAAAGATACGAAGAGTCATGAAAATATATTTTATTTACATTTTCAAATGCATGATATGAATTCAAGTCTACAACAGTTCAATACTTTCTTTCATTATTTAACAACGCCTTCATCTGAGCACCATGACATGAATGTGCATCAAACAGATATTAAGAAGATTTTATTAAGTTGCAGTGGAGGGTTAACGACATCTTATTTTGCATATTCTATTCAAGAGATGATGAATCATAGGGATTTAGGAATACAGGTAGATGCGGTTGGTTATAGTGATATTGATAATGTTGCTAATGAGTATGATATAATTTTACTTGCGCCACAAATTGCTTATATGTTACCTGAATATAGAGAAAAGTATGGAAATAAGGTTATGACAATTGAAACTGTAGATTTTGCAACAAGTGATTTTGAAGGAATTATCCAAAAAGCATTAAATTCATAATAAAGAGCAATTATGCTTCTTTTTTTATTGAATTGTCAAAAAATGAAAAAAAATGGCGTAGAAATGTTAAGTTTATGTTAAGTTTATTTACATTGTGTTAATGAAATGTTAATCTTTTGTTGTAAATCATAGGGAGGAAAGAGATGGAATTATCTAATATATTTGCATTGCTTGGCGGTTTAGCTTTATTCTTATATGGGATGACTATGATGTCCAATGGATTAGAACTTGCTGCTGGTAATAAAATGAAAACAATCCTGGAAAAATTAATAACAAATCGTTTCTTAGGTGTTGGAGTGGGTGCATTGATCACTGCACTCATTCAATCTTCATCAGCAACGACTGTGATGACAGTTGGGTTTGTCAATGCTGGATTAATGAAACTAGAAAATGCTGTTTGGGTTATTATGGGAGCAAACATTGGAACAACAATTACGGGACAATTAATTGCATTAGATATTACTGCATTAGCTCCAGTTATTGCATTTATAGGTGTTGCGTTAATTGCATTTTTCAAGAGTAAACGATTGGATGCAATTGGTACAATTGCAGCGGGGCTAGGTATCTTATTTATGGGGATGGAAATGATGTCAGGTGCAATGGTACCATTACGTAGTTCACCTGAATTTGTAAGTATTGTTTCTAATTTTGAAAATCCTTTAATAGGTATTGCTGTAGGTGCATTATTCACTGCTATTATTCAGAGTTCATCGGCTTCAGTTGGTATTTTACAAGCATTAGCCATGAGTGGTGTTATTACTTTACCTTCTGCAATATATGTTTTATTTGGACAAAATATTGGGACATGTATTACTGCTGTATTGGCTTCTATTGGAACAGGGCGAAATGCAAAGAGAACAACTATTTTGCACTTATCCTTTAATATTATAGGAACAATTATATTTGTTATTATTAGTATGTTAACTCCATTTGCACAATGGATGCAGGCACTAACACCAACAAATATTCCTGCTCAAATAGCTAATGTACATACAGTTTTCAACGTTGCAACAACAATATTATTATTACCATTTGGTAAACAGCTTGTTCAATTAGCATATAAGATTCTTCCTGAAAAGGAAGGTCATGAAGATCGTATGGATGTAAAATTCTTGGATTTTTCTATTTTTACAAATGATTATCATATTGGGACAAGTGCAATTGCGAATACGCAATTATTTAATGAAACACAGAATATGTTAGATGTAGCTATTGATAATGTGAGAAGGTCTTTTGAATTAATGATTAGCTATAAAGATGAAAAATATGAAAAACTGCAAAAAAGTGAAGAGTATATAAATTATTTAAATAAACAGATTGTTGATTTTACAACAAATGCGATTTCAAATGAATTTCCAATAGAAGGTTCACAAACAATTGGTTTGTTCCTTAAGGTTTCAGCTGACTTAGAGAGAATTGGTGATCATGCTGTGAACATTGCTGCTAGAGCAAAGTTGCTTCATGATGAAAATAGACGTTTTTCTGATACGGCTTTAGACGAAATTGGTATTATGAGCAGTTTGTGTACAAATATTTTAGATGAATTAAAGATCATGAATTATGATGAATTTAAAGATCTTGTAGATAAAGTAGATATCATAGAAGAGAATATTGATAAAACGAATTATCAGTTTGGTATTAATCAATTGATTCGTTTAAAAAATAAACAATGTACAACAGAAAATAGTGTTGTTTATACAAAAACATTAACTGATTTTGAAAGAATTGGTGACCATGGTTTGAATATTGCACAAAGTTTTTATAAAATTAGAAAAGCTGTTGCAGCTATGAAAATGGTGAAACCAGAAATGATTGAAGAATAATTGAATATTTTGTTGAATATGTGGTGGAGTCTGGCATAAAGTATATTACTTTATTTATTCAACAAATGTGTATTTTTGATTGCGAAAATAAGAGACAGATTCCATCCTTTTAAGGAGAAATCTGTCTTTTATTTTGGTAATCAAAAGGGAGGAAGAAAAATGGAATTATCAAATGTATTTGCGTTAGCAGGGGGATTAGCATTATTCCTTTATGGAATGACAATGATGTCTAACGGATTAGAATTGGCCGCTGGGAATAAGTTGAAGGCTATACTAGAGAAGTTAACTACAAATCGCTTTTTGGGTGTTGCAGTAGGAGCTTTAATTACGGCTATTATTCAATCATCTTCTGCAACAACTGTTATGGTTGTTGGTTTTGTCAATGCAGGACTTATGAGTTTACAGAATGCTGTTTGGGTCATTATGGGAGCCAATATTGGAACAACGATTACTGGTCAATTAATTGCATTAGATATTACTGCATTAGCACCAGTTATTGCATTTATAGGTGTAGCATTAATTGTTTTCTTTAAAAGTAAGAAATTAGATGCTTTTGGAACAATTGCAGCTGGATTAGGAATTTTATTTATAGGAATGAATATGATGTCAACTGCTATGGAACCATTGAGAAGCTCACCAGAGTTTATTCATATTGTTTCTAATTTTGAGAATCCTCTCATTGGTGTGGCTGTCGGAGCAATCTTTACTGCTATCATTCAAAGTTCGTCAGCATCTGTTGGAATTTTACAAGCCTTAGCGATGAGTGGAGTTGTTACATTACCAACAGCTATCTATGTATTGTTTGGTCAAAATATTGGAACTTGTATTACAGCTGTACTTGCATCTATTGGAACAAGTAGGAATGCGAAGCGTACTACAGTTATACATTTATCTTTTAATATGATTGGAACTGCAATTTTTGTGCTTATATGTATGACAACTGATTTTGCATATTTTATGCAATCTTTAACACCAACGAATGTAGCTGCCCAAATCGCTAATGTTCATACTGTGTTTAATATTGTCACAACAATTATATTATTACCATTTGGTAAAAAGTTAGTTGATTTTACATTTATAATTCTTCCTAAGAAGAAAGATAAAGAAGCTCAAATGACATTAAAGCATCTAGATTTCTCTATTTTTACAAATGATTATCATATTGGAACGAGTGCTATAGCCAATACTCAGTTATTTAATGAAAGTCAGAATATGTTAGATGTCGCAATTGAAAATGTTAGAAAATCGTTTGAGTTAATAATAAGTTATAAAGAAGAAAAATATGAACAACTTCTAAGAAATGAAGAATATATTGACTATCTCAATAGAGAAATTGTTGATTTTACAACTTCTGCTATTTCTAATGAACTTCCTCTAGAGGGTTCACAAGCTATTGCTTTGTTTGTGAAAGTATCAGCAGATATAGAAAGAATCGGAGATCACGCTATAAATATAGCCAAGAGAGCAAGATTACTGCATGAAGAAGATAAACATTTTTCTGATGAGGCTGTAGAAGAAATAGGAATGATGAGTAATCTTTGTACCAATATTCTAGATGAACTCAAAATCATTAATTATGATGAGTTTAAAAATATTGTAGATAAGGTTGATGTCATAGAAGAACATATTGATAAAACGCATCATCAATTTAGTGTAAATCAGTTATTAAGACTTAAAGAAAAGAAGTGTACGACAGAAAATAGTGTCATTTATACGAAAATACTAACTGATTTTGAACGTATAGGAGATCATGGACTTAACATTGCTGAAAGTTTTTATAAAATTAGAAAAGCTGTTGCAGCCATGAAATTAATCAAGGAAGAAGTTGAAAAGAATTCATAAAATAAATCTTAGTGAATACATCTAGAAAAAGGATTGATAGTGTATATAAAAAGTGGTAAAGTGAATATGTTGAATATGTGGTGGAGTCTGTCATAAAGCAATTGCTTTATTTATTCAACATGATTTTATGTGTATCATTCAAGTTTTACTTATATGAGTAAAACTTTATAATACCATAATGATGACAAGACAGATTCACGCTTTTTAGAATCTGTTTTTTTATTTTAAAGAAAGCCTGGTGATCGATTTTAAATATGAAATTAATTTTAAGGAAAGTCAATCAGTATGTTAAACATTCATCTCCTCCACGATTGATTGCATTTGGATTTGCAAGTGTTATTTTAGTAGGAGCTATTCTATTAATGTTGCCAGTTTCTGTCCGTGATGATCAGACTGTTTCATTCATAGATGCGTTGTTTACATCAACAAGTGCTGTATGTGTGACAGGATTAATTGCTATTGATACAGCAGAACATTTTACTGTTTTTGGAAGAACAGTTGTTGCTTTATTAATCCAAATTGGCGGTTTAGGTGTAACTTGTGTTGGGGTAACAATTATTTTAGCGGCTGGTAAACGTGTTGGATTTAAGGTTAGAAAACTGATTAAAGAATCATGGAATATTGGGGGTTATGGCGGTTTAGTTAAATTGGTGAAGTATGTCTTGAAAATAACATTATTATTTGAGCTTGTTGGGGCAATCTTAAGTTTTATTGTTTTTGTTCAAGATTATCCTCCATTAGATGCTTTAGGTATTAGTTTGTTTCATTCTGTAGCAGCATTTAATAATTCAGGTTTTGATATTTTGGGAGGACTTACAAATCTTATTCCTTATCAAAATGATATTTTATTAAATTTAGTTACAAGTGGATTAATTATTTTTGGAGGAATTGGTTTTTTAGTTATTATTGATGTCAAAAATAAAAAGTCTTTTAAAAAATTAACATTTCATTCTAAGGCAGTTATATCAGTCAGTATTGCGCTTATTGTGATTGGTACATTATTAATTAAGCTGACTGAAAATGTAACATGGTTAGGAGCTTTTTTCCAAAGTGTTTCAGCTAGAACTGCAGGGTTTTCAACATATAATTTAGGGAACTTTACAAATGCTGGGTTATTTGTGTTAGTCATCTTAATGTTTATAGGTGCTTCACCTGGTTCTACAGGTGGTGGTATTAAAACAAGTACATTATTTGTTATTGGTAATGTTATGAAGAGCATTATGACTCACCAGCATTGTGTTTCATTTAAACGTAGAATATCAGAAGGTATTATTATGCAAGCCTTTGTTGTCGCAATTTTATCTTTATGTGTTGTCATTATCAGTACATTTTTATTGTGTATTGTAGAGCCTAGATTTACTTTTATGCAATTGTTATTTGAAAGTACATCAGCATTTGGAACAGTTGGGTTATCTACTGGTATTACATCACATTTAAGTGTTTTAGGAAAAATTATTATTATCTTAACAATGTATATTGGTCGTATTGGAGCAATGACTATTGTTACTTTGGGTGTTTATAAGGAACCAAAAACAGCTGTATATTCAGCAGAAGATATTATGATAGGATAGGTAATTATATGACAAATGAAAAGAGTTATGCAATTATAGGTTTAGGTAGATTTGGTATGCCTTTGGCTAAAAAGTTAGCAGAGGCAGGAAAAGAAGTTATTGGTATTGATAGAGATGAGGATAGAGTGAAGGAGTTAAGAGAATATACTGAGTATGCTTTTGTTTCACAGACACTTACAAAGGATGTTCTTGAAGAAGTGGGAGTTCAAAATTGTGATGTTGTTATTGTGTGTATTGGTGAAAGAATTGAAGTCAGTATCTTAACAACTTTAAATGTTATTAATCTTGGTGTTTCAAAAGTCATTGCAAAAGCAACAAATGCTGATCAAGGAGAAGTTTTAGAAAAACTTGGGGCACAAGTTGTTTATCCTGAAAGAGATATGGCTTTAAGGCTTGCAAAGAAAATTTTAAGAGAGAATCTTGTTGATTATATTTCTATTGGTAAGGATATTGAGATTATAGAGTTTGAAATTTCAAAGCAAATGATTGGTAAATCTATTATTGGAATGAGAGTTAGAGAAAACTTTGGTTTAAATATTATTGCTATTCATCATGATGGAATAACTGATACAGATATAGATCCACATTATCTATTAAAAGCAGGGGATACAATAGCTGTTATTGGAAAAGAGAATAAAGTTGCTCAGTTTGTGGATAGCTATTCCTAAAATATGAAGAAATATTAAATATTTTTTTGCTAGAAAATAAGGTTTAACGATAATCGTTAAATCTTTTTTATTTGCTTATTGCATATATCTGTCATACGAAGTATAATGTACTTATAAAAGTTGAAAAAAGTGTAAATAAAAAAAGAAAAATGGACTTCTTTTTATGAATATAGAAGTAGGAGGGTTTTTCTCCTGGAAAGAAGGTATTCATATGGATGAACAGGTTATTTCTTTTTGTACTGATTATTTTTTTCACTATCTTTTGATTCACAGTCCGATGGTGCGATTATGCATTGCTGAGCATTTATCGGGATTGGAATTGAAAACTGTTGATGTTATCAATTCTGAGAGGTATCCCTCTCATAAGGATGGCAAGAAATATGTCCTGGATATTACACTCAAGGATCATTTAGGAAATCTCTATAACATTGAGATGCAGAATGGCTATATCTCAGCAGCAGAGCTGGCGAGGTTTCAGATTTATACAATGAGTATGATAGATCTGCAGATACAGGAGGGAGTACAGTATCAGGATATGAGAAAGGTTCATTCTCTTATTATCTATACGGGAAATCCGATAAGGAATTTTGAACATCTCTGGCATGAGGTAGAACTGATTGATGGGAAGTATGAGAAGGAACTGTATAATGGACTGATTGTGATGAGTTTTTTACAGACTAAGAAAATGGAGGAGGTAAGTATGGAATTGGCAAGAAGTGATTTTTATCAGTTAATGAGATTGTTTGAGCAGGAGGATAATCATAAGGAGGAACAGACAAGTGAGGTAGCAAAGGAAGCAGTGGAACTCTATGATAGGTTTATCTCATTAGAGGAGTATATCTATTATAAAGCGATACAAAGGGATAGACTATGGGCAGAATCTAAGATAGGTGAGGGAACAAGAAAAGGGTTTGAACAAGGGCTTGAAAAAGGGCTTGAACAAGGAATTGAAAAGGGAATTGAACAAGGTAAAAGAGAAGAAAACTTGAAAAGAGCATGTCAGTTAGTTAAGAAGAAATACAAAGTAGACAACTTAGAATGGTTAAAAACATGCACATCTCAACAATTAGATTATTTATTTGATATGATTATTGATGATATAAATTATGATGAATTTAAAAAAATGATTTGTCATTATAATCAATAAATAATATTTCTATTATTTGTATATAACGAAAAGTGTTGATAAAATCAACGCTTTTTTTGTGTGTGAAATTTCACGGATAATGTGATAAATCATTAAGAATGCGCCTTGTCCCTAAGTCGTTGTAAAGTATTGAAACTTATTTTGTAAGGGGTTACTATAAACGTGCAAGAGATATCACAAGGGAGGAAAAACGATATGATGCAGAAAATTCAAAGGTTCGGTGGAGCGATGTTTACACCAGTCTTACTCTTTGCCTTTGCAGGGATAATGATTGGTGTTGGAACATTGTTTACAACTGAAGCTATTATGGGTAGTCTTGCAAGTACAGAGAGTTTATGGTATCAGTGCTGGAACATCATCTTGCAAGGTGGATGGACAGTTTTTAATCAATTACCATTAATATTCGTTGTCGGATTACCAATTGGGTTAGCTAAAAAACAACAAGCTAGATGTTGTATGGAAGCTTTAGTGCTTTACTTAACTTTCCAATATTTCTTAAGTACAATCTTAAGCCAATGGGGAACAACATTCGGAGTTGATTTTGCAGCTGAAGCTGGAGGAACAAGTGGTTTAACAATGGTAGCCAATATTAAAACTCTAGATATGGGAATGATTGGAGCATTAATGATTTCAGGAATTGTTATTTTCTTACACAATCGTTACTTTGATACAGAGTTACCAGAGTGGATGGGAACATTCAGTGGTTCATCATTTGTTGTGATTGTGGGATTCTTTGCTTTATTGCCAGTTGCTTTCTTATCAGCAAGTTTATGGCCTATGGTTCAATCTGGAATGAGGGCATTCCAAGGATTTATCACTGGAGCTGGAGCTATGGGTGTATGGATATTTATATTTATGGAACGTATTCTCATTCCATTTGGATTACATCACTTACTTTATTTCCCATTCTTTTATGATT
The DNA here is from genome assembly GCF_009767585.1 of Coprobacillus cateniformis. Taxonomy (NCBI): domain Bacteria; kingdom Bacillati; phylum Bacillota; class Erysipelotrichia; order Erysipelotrichales; family Coprobacillaceae; genus Coprobacillus; species Coprobacillus cateniformis. Next base: position 755,876 of record NZ_WSNW01000001.1, on the reverse strand, counting down.
CAGCTGTTGTTAATGGAGGAGTCTTCTCAACATGGGCTACACAATTACCAGAATTAGCAGCAAGCACTGAATCATTAAAAACATTAGCACCATATGCTTGGCCAACATTAACAGGATTGTCAAAAATATTTGGATGTCCTGGTATCGCTTTAGCATTCTATTTTACAGCTAAAGATAGTAAGAAAAAGAAAATTGCTGGATTGCTCGTTCCTATCACTTTAACAGCAATATTCTGTGGAGTTACAGAACCTATTGAGTTCACATTCTTATTTATTGCACCAGTCTTATTTGTTGTTCATGCAGTCCTTGCAGCAACTCTCGCAACTGTTGCATATATGTTTGGAGTTGTTGGGGCGATGTCAGGTGGATTAATTGAAATATCAGCATTAAACTTTATTCCATTAATGGCAGCACATTGGCCAACATACTTAACATTACTAGTGGTAGGTTTGGTATTTACAGGTATTTATTTCGTAGTCTTCAGATTCTTAATCTTAAAATTCAATTTTGCGACACCAGGTCGAGAAGAAGATGAAGAAATTACATTCCATAATAAAGCTGACTTTAAAGAAAAACAAGCGGCTCCTAAAGGAAGTTTGGCTTTTATGATTTTAGATGCTTTAGGTGGAAAAGACAACATTGTTGATGTCACTAATTGTGCAACTCGTCTACGTGTTAATGTAAAAGATGAAAGTTTAGTCAAAACAGATTCATATTTTAAAGGCATTGGGACACATGGTATCAAAGCAACCAAAACAAATATTCAGGTTATTGTGGGATTAAAAGTTCCAAGCGTTAGAGAAGAATTTGAAGGGTTCTTATAAAGAAAGAGGGTAGTTAAAATGGCTCGAAAGAAAAAAATAGATCTAAAACTTAAGAAATTAAATCGTTATTTCATGATTACAAAAGTGTTCTTAGCATTGACTCCTTTAATATGTTATTTATATATTTCGCTGAAAGCCTCAATGAATGCGATGAGTTTTCAAGAAGTTCTTAGTCAAGATCCAAGTATCACAGTGATTTTCTTAATTGCTATGTTAAATCCTTATATTGCTTACCTAGTTCAATTAATTCAAAAGAATTTAATCAAAGGAAATATAAAATTTGCAATTATAAATATGGCATTACTGTTGATAGCACAAGCCTTAACAATGAATTTATTCTATTTCACTATGTTGTTATATGTTTTCTATCGAGCTATTCAATACTATGATATTCCAGTTTTGAAATCAATAAAATCATCAACAATCAAGCAAGCTCTCTATAATGGTGGAGGAAGTTTACTTGTTATGTTGATAAGCTGTATTAGCTTATTTGCAACTATAAGATTAATGTAAAAAAATGGAGGAGAAAGAAAATGGAAGAAAAAAAATATTCAATTACAATTGCTGGTGGAGGAAGTACATTTACACCAGGGATTTGCTTATTATTATTAGAACACATGGATCGTTTCCCAATTAGAAAGATTCAATTCTATGATAACTTTAAAGAAAGACAAGAAACAATCGCAAAAGCTTGTGAAATTTATTTAAAAGAAAATGCACCTGAAGTAGAATTTGGTTACACAACAGATCCAGAAACTGCATTTACTGATGTAGACTTTGTGATGTGTCATATCCGTGTTGGGTTATATGCAATGCGTGAAAAAGATGAGAAAATCCCATTAAAATATGGTGTTGTTGGACAAGAAACTTGTGGGCCAGGAGGTCTTGCTTATGGTATGCGTTCAATTGGTGGAGTTATTGAAATTCTAGATTATATGGAAAAATATTCTCCTAATGCTTGGATGTTAAATTATTCAAATCCTGCTGCTATTGTTGCAGAAGCAACGAGAAGATTACGTCCTGATTCTAAAATCTTAAATATTTGTGATATGCCAATTGATTTAGAAGAGAAAATGGCTTCAATGATTGGTTTAAGTTCAAGAAAAGAATTAGATGTTGGATACTATGGTTTAAATCACTTTGGTTGGTGGCATTCAATTAAAGATCAAAATGGAAATGATTTGATGCCAGAAATTAAAAAACATGTGGCTGCCAATGGATTTGCTGATGCATTATCTAAAACAAATCAACATGTTGAACAAAGTTGGATAGAAACATTTTCTAAAGCAAAAGATGTTTATGCATTAGATCCAGATACAATTCCAAACACTTATTTAAAATATTACTTATATCCTGATTATGTTGTTGAACATTCAGATCCAAATCATACACGTGCTAATGAAGTTATGGAACATCGTGAAAAGAATATCTTTACGATTTGCCAAAATATTATTGATAAAGGAACAGCAAAAGATGGTGGATTTGAACCAGATGCTCATGCTGAATATATTGTTGATTTAGCTTGTGCACTTGCTACAAATACAAAAGAAAAATTCTTATTGATTGTTCCTAATGAAGGAGCAGTTGAAAACTTTGATAGAACTGCAATGGTTGAAATTCCTTGTTATGTTGGTATTAATGGATATGAAAGAGTTGTTCAAGGTGCTATTCCTCAATTCCAAAAAGGTTTAATGGAACAACAGGTTTCTGTAGAAAAATTAGTTGTTGAAGCATGGATTGAAGGTTCTTATCAAAAGATGTGGCAAGCAATGACTTTATCAAAAATTGTTCCAAGTGCTAAAGTTGCTAAACAAATTTTAGATGAAATGATAGAAGCAAATAAAGATTTCTGGCCTGAGTTAAAATAATATGGGATTCTTTAAGAAAAAAACAAAAGCACTTTATGCAATGGCCAATGGTCAAAGTATTGCTATAGAAGATGTACCTGATGAAGTTTTTGCAACAAAGATGATGGGTGATGGTATTGCTATTCAGCCTAAAGAGGGGAAAATCTACGCACCATGTAATGGAAAAGTCACAATGGTTATGGATAATACAAAGCATGCTGTTGGAATTGAAAATGAGGATGGAATGGAAATTCTTATTCATGTTGGTTTAGATACTGTCAATCTCGAAGGCGAGGGGTTCGACACCTTTATTCAAGTAGGCGATGAAGTTAAAATTGGGGATTTATTGATTTCATATGATAAAGCTGGATTTGAGCAAAAAGGGATTAATGATATTACAATGCTTGTGATTGTAGATCCTAAAGATTATAAAATAACTGAATATTGTAGTCATCAAGATGTTACTATTCAGACATCAGCTATTATAAAATATAAATGAGCAAACATATGTTTTGCTCATTTTATCTTAAAATTCTGTTATTTATCTTAAAATCAAGGTATAAAAAAATATTTTCTTTCTTTAGAATCATTATAGATGGAGGGAGAAAAAATGAATAAGAAAAAAACTTGGATAGTAGGAATTGTGTGTATGTTGATTCCAATTCTTCTTATAACTATAGTTTTTATTTTTGTATTTCAAGGAGTCGCAACTATGGGAGAGAATGAAATCATACACAAAACAAAGAACTATGAAGAGATATCTGTAACTTCAATGAAAGAAACAACTGTCTTTTTTGGTGATTCTATCACAGAATTATGTCCTGTTGAAGATTTATATTCCATATACACTAAACAGACTGGTATACCTGTTATTAATCGTGGAATCAGTGCTGAAACAACTTCAACGATGCTGACAAGAATTGATAAGACTGTACTTGTTATGGAACCTAAAAATCTTGTTATGTTAATGGGAATTAATGATATTTCTCAAAAAGTCGATAATCAACAGATAGTTAATAATATTCACAAGATGATCACTTTGACAAAACAAAAAAGTCCTCATACACATATCATTTTACAGGCTGTTTATCCTGTTAATAAAAGTGAAAGAGAATCTTTATATGATCAATTTCAATTAAAGGATAGAGATAATGAAACAATTAACTCATTAAATAAAATGCTTGAGGAACTTGCTACAAAAGAAAATATTACTTTTGTCAATGTCAATTCTTATTTGATGAATGAGAATGGAGAATTAAAGAATGAATTTACATTTGATGGGTTGCATCCTAATATGCAGGGATATCTTGCTATCAGAGATGCTATTATGCAAACTTTGAGATAGTGAGATCAATGATCTTTGAGATGTGATTGCTGATATTGTTTAGGAGTCATAAGTTTATATTTTTTAAAGATTTGAATAAAATTACTTTGTGAACTATAATTTAATAAGCAACTAATTTCAATATGACTTTTATTTGTAAATAGTAGTAAACGGGCAGCTTCGTCTGCCTTTTTTCTTTGAATATAATTGGTAACTGTCTCACCAACTTCTTTTTTGAATGCAACAGAGAGATAACTCTCTGACAATCCTTTATGTTCTACTAAATTATGTAAAGAAAGTTTATCATATAAATGTGTATCAATATAATGTATACATTTATAAATGTGGAGTGAGTAATGTTCTTTCTTAGCGTTATTCATTTGCTGATAGAAATCATAAATAGATTGCTGAAAAAGAACAATGAGATCATGAGCATTATGAATAGAGGATAATTTATTAAGAATGGAATCAGATAAAGAAAATGCTAATTCACTAGAAACTCCTTCTTGTATATTTATACGTGTTAATAGAGTTATGAAGCTGATGAACTTATAATTTAAATCCTGTAAGATATTTTGGGTTAATCTTTGAGATTCAAAAACATCTATTTCTGATAATAATGATTTTACTTTATAAAAATGACCGTCTTGATATGCTTTTAATAAAAGTTGTTCAAAGTGATAATAATCAGGAGTTTCTTGTGTTATACGACGATGTGTTAAAATATCGTCTTTTTTCTGTATCTGTTTTTTGTTGATATAGTCAATATGGATATCTTGTAAGGACAGGTATTGATGTGTACATATTTCATAAAGCATTTTTATAAAACTTTGAAATGTCATGAGATGGAGCGAAGCGATGTGCGAACGAATCATTGACTCAGGAATAATCTGTGTCCAACTATCAGGGAGCAGTTGTTGTGAATTTTGTAAATCATTGAGTATACAGGAACATACAATCATATATGTTTGTTTTTCAAAGGTAACTTGTAAACGTGCATAAGCAACACGATGATCATAGACAAGAATATGAGCATGATGATGTGTCATTGAAAAAACATCATGCAGAAACTCTCTTAAATCTATCATTGTAATTTGAGGATGAATAAGCTGTAACTGTTCATCAAAAATGGCACAAGGGATATGCTGAGTGTTATATAATTCATCAATAATTGAGATAAGTGCATCCATTTTAAACTCCTTAATTAATAATAAAATAATGATATAGACAAAAAAATATAAATATAAATGAAATTATAGTTATTATATACTAAATGCATTAAAAGGGCAATGAAAACACTTACATGATGAGAGAGGAGGCTTTATTAATTGAAATAATGATATGAAAATAAATTTTCAATTTACTGTTTAAAACAATATCCACAAGGAAAGGGGAAAGAAATATGGTGTTAAATAAGAGAAAGAAAATAATTATTGGAGGCGCTACAGCAGCTGTTTTGATTGTAAGTAGTGTTACAGGTGGTGGTATGGTTTTGAATGCATTGCAAAGGGGGACTGGTCAATTGAATGATGGGGCAGTTGCCTTAGAACAAGGAGCAGAAAAAATTGTTAATGGTGCCTCAACATTAAAAGATGGCAGTCAAGGTTTATATACAGGAATTGAGCAATATACTCAAGGTGTCAGTGCATTAGGTGAAGGGACTGGGCAGCTTCATGAAGGGATGAAAAAGTATACAGGAGCAGTATCATTATTGAAACAGGGTGCAGATGGATTATACAATGGCGTGTATGGATACACAACTGCAGTCAATGGGATGCATCAAGGGATTCAAGTTCTTGATCAAGGTGCATCTGTTTTAGAGCAGGGAATATCTGGTTTGTCTAATGGAGCAGGGAAATTGAGTGATGGGACAGAAACATTGAATGATGGTATGAAGATGCTGGATGAGAATTCAAAAGCACTTTTGGCAGCACCTGATATGATAGTTGATGGTTTAACACAATTAAAACAAGGATTGAATGTTGTTCCTAGCGAAACAGATATTCAAAAATTGATGCAAGGCTCTACAACTGTGAAAACAACTATCAATGGAATGAGCCAAGTTGCAACTGGAATAGATACTACTGTTTTAACATTACAAACAACAATTAATGGTTTAAAACAAACAGCATATAGTTCACAGGAATTAAATCAGTTTGCACAGTTATTGGTTACTGATCCAGGTACAGCTTTGTCTTTGCCTAATGCTCAAGGTATGATTCAAGCAATGGCAGGTGCATATGTCACAACCAGTACAGCATTAGATGGAGCTTCTACAACTATCACAGGTATGAAAAACTATACAAGTCAGTTATCCACTGGTCTGTCGCAATTGAATCAAAATTATCAATATATTGATGCAGGTGTCCAAGCATTAGCAGTATTACCAACAGCTGCTAAAGCCTTAGAACAGGGAATGAATGGGATGATAGGAGTTATCCAAAAAGAAAAAGATGGTATTGTGACATATGTACAAGGAGTGAAAACTGCTTATCAAGGAACAATGGCATTAAATAGTGGAGCAAAGGAATTAAAAAATGGAAGTGAAACATTGGATAATGGAGCTAAAAAACTAACCTTAGGAATTCATGAACTTTATAATGGTTCAAGTCAATTAAGTCAAGTTGGAGGTTCTCTTAAAGAAGGATCATTAACATTAATGCAAAGCTTAGGACAATTACATCAAACAAGTACACCTTTATTAATGGGAATGAATACACTTTATGTAGGTATTCAAAAACTAGATGAAATCAAAGCAGGTCTTTTAAAAGGAGCATTAGCGATTAAAGATGGGAACTCTGGAGTTAATGATGCTATGAATGGTCTTTATGAAGGGATTAAGACTTTGAAAAAAGGAACAAATCAATTATATTCTACTGTTGGTGGAAAAGAATAGATATTTTAATGGATATGTGTTTTCGTATACAAATACAATCATTGATGCAAGAAAGATTCACAAGTGAATGAAACAACAAAGCACTTGGTAAAAGTTTAGATCAACTTGTTGAGATATCTTAACAAAAATCAATTATATCTTTTAATATAAATAGTTGAATGTTTATTTCATTCAACTATTTTCTTTAATAGATGATTCTTTTTAATACATCAAAAATAACAGCTGTTTATGAAATGGCTTAATACTTATCTTTTCTAATTATCTTAAAATTATAATATAAATATGAAGATAATGATAAAAGTCTATGAGAGAGTCTGTTAAACTCTTTTTATAAGAAGGAGGTATTTATTATGATAGGTATCGCTTTGTATCCAGATAAGACAACATTTAAAGAAGATGTTGCATACTTAAAACGAGCTCAAAGATACGGTTATCAAAAAGTATTTATGAGTATGTTACAAATTGATATTCAAGATCCTAAGAAATCTATTCGTAGATTAAAGGAAAGTATGGCTTTTGCGAATGAATTAGGAATGCTTGTGATGCTTGATATTCATCCAATGGTTTTTGATTATCTAAAAATGAAAGAAGATGATTTATCTTACTTTCATGATATAGGTGTTAAGATTTTAAGATTAGATAGTGGATATAATGGAAGAACAGAAGCCATGATGACACATAACCCTTATGGAATCACAATTGATGTGAATATGAGCAATGACACTCATTATTTCAATCTTATCCAAGATTATCTTCCACAATATCAAAATTTAAGTGCTTCATTTAACTTTTATCCACAACGTTACACAGGTTTATCATTGGAAACATTTCAAAGCTGTTTAAGACATTTTAAAAATGCGCATATCCAAACTGCTGCCTTTATCACATCACAAACTGCACAAGTGACACCATGGGCTATATCAGATGGACTTTGTACTTTAGAAGATCATCGAGATCTTCCAATTGATATACAGGCTAGACATATGAAGATGTTGAAATGTGTAGATGATATCATTATAGGAAATGCATTTGCAAGCGAAGAAGAATTAAAGATAGTACAAAAAGTTATGTCAACATCAGTAGATTATCTTCATGTTACTTTTAATGAAGATGCAAGTGAGCAAGAAAAACAAATGGTCTGTACAATTCATGATTATCGTGGTGATGCTTCTGAATACATGATTCGTTCATCACATCATAAACAAAAATATGCCAAAGAATCAATTTTGGCACATCAGCATATCAGAAATATTCAAAGAGGAGATATATTGGTATTAAATGATAATTATGGTCAATACAAAGCAGAGATTCAAATTGCGTTAAAAGATAGAGCTGGTGATCCAAGAATTAATGTTGTTGGAAGAATCAAAGAGGATGAGATGTTGTTGCTGGAACAGTTAAAACCATTTCAAACATTTGAATTAAAAGAGGCATTATTATGAAATATTATGCAGGTATAGATATTGGTGGAACTCATATAAAAATGGGAATCATTAATGAAGAAGGGAAAGTATGTCTGAGTAAGAATGAAGAAACAGCTAAAGAAAGAGAAGCTCTTATGCAGCAGGTGAAAGACTTTCTATTGAAACATTCAGATTATTCTATCCAGGCAGTTGGTATTAGTACGCCTGGGATTGTGAGAACTGATGGATATATGCAAACCAGTGGAGCAATCAAATGTTTTTTCCATCGCAATATGAAAAAAGAATTTGAAGAATATTTAAACTTACCTGTTGTTATTGAAAATGATGGGAAAGCAGCTGCTTGTGCAGAAAAATGGCAGGGAGCAGCAAAGGATATTGATAATTTCGTATGTTTGACATTAGGAACAGCGATTGGTGGTGCTATCTATATTCATGGAAAACTTTATCGTGGATTTGGTGGTTTAGCTGGAGAATTTGGAATTTCTTTAGCAGGACATCAAAAAGGTCACTATGATGAACAGTCATTTTCTTACCATGCAGCTACAGTTGCAGGACTCTGTCGTCATTATAGTTACCGTGTTCATGAACGTGTTTTAGATGCACAGGAAATTATGATTCGAGCAAAGCAGGGTGATACAATTGCTGAAGAATGTTTAAAAGAGTTTTATCATAGTGTGGCTGTATTACTCATGAATATTGCTGTGACGATTGCACCAGAAGTGATTCTTATTGGAGGTGGAATTAGTTCAAATGGTGATGTTATGAAAAATATTATTGCAGATTATCAGCAAATCTGTCAGGATTATCATGTTTTAAGCCTGGTTAATATGCCACGTATTCAAACATGTTATCTTCATAATCAGGCAGGAATGATAGGGGCAGTGGCACCATTCATGAAAGATGTAAGAATGTGAGTATTGCTTATATAACTTTGAAAACACACCATATTTTGTTATGAATGAATAGCCTTGTCTTTCCTGGTTGTTTTATGAAACTTGTAAGAGTGATATTTTCAAGATAGACAATAAATCAAGAATATCAAATGGTGATGAGAAATATAATGTTTATATTTTAGACTAACTACAAATCTTATTATTTTAGTTTCATTCATTTGAACAACTATAAATATTTAAAATTCATATCACGATAAGCTTTGGGGGTTTGACCTGTGACATGTTTAAAGCGCTGAGTAAAATGACTTTGACTTGTAAAATTCAGTAAAGTACTTATTTCCTGGTAACTATGATCTGTAAATAGGAGAAGATGTTTTGCTTCTTCTATTTTTTTATTTAAAAGATATTGTGAAAAAGTTAATCCTAATTCCAGTGTAAAACGAGAGGAAATATAAACCGAAGAGTGTCCTGTTGTATCCTCTAAATCTCGTAGTGTAATTTTTTCATAAATATGTGTATCAATATAACGAATACATTGATTGATAAGGGATGAACATTGCTTAGATGTGTGATGAATCAGTTCAATAAATTCATAACTGGCATATTTTATATATTTTAAGCATTCTTGAGATGATCTCATATTGGGAAGGTTTTGAATCAGTGAGTCTGAAAGACTAAAGGCACTATCTAATGGAACGCCTTCATCAATCGCAAGACGTGTTAAAAGAGCTACAAGAGAAATAAATTTGATTTTAATTGTATCTAATGAATTATCAGCAAGATGAACAGTATAGGTTTTATCAATTGTCTTAAAAATCCAATCAATTTTATCTTTACGTCCCCGTTTTACATAATCGAGAAAACGCAGCTCAAATTGATAAGAGTCACGTGTTGCATCTTCACTGCGACGTTCATAAAGATTCTTTTCAAAGATTTCTTTAGGCGTCAGCTTATCATGATTAATGCGTAGATATTTGATTGGAATCTGATTTTCATTTAATGAATGTGTTGTGAGTAAAGTATAAATATTTTGACAAAAAGATGTAAAACTTTCTGTTGATTCACTTGAAATACGATAAGTTAATTCTTTCATATATTGATCTTTAATCTGTGAACCTAAGACAAAACAGGGACCAATGAGAATACGATATGTTTCTTGATTTATAGGGTAAAGAAAAGAGGCACCAAGAAACTGATAATTATTAGTGATATGTAAGGGAAATTCATCATTGATATAAAGATATTGCAAGTCTTGACGATAATGAAATAATGGGGAGTATTCAGGAAAAATGAGTTGATCATCTTTCACGATAGAAAAAGGAATATAAGTTCTTTGATAAAAACAATCAAAGATATTTTGTAATGTTTGTAAATTCATAGAAACCTCCTTAAATATCTAATATAAATATTAAAATAATGATATATTGCATGTGAGAACTATTATATAATGAACATGCAATAAAGTAAAGCGTTTACAATATATGGCCATATCGATGTGACTTTACAATTGAAGAAAGGATTGAAAAAGATGAACAAATTAGAACAAATCATTAATGATAAATTAATGCCATTAGCTGAGAAATTAACAAAGAACAAAATCTTAGGGGCATTAATGGAAGGTTTTATAAGAACAAGTCCTATTACTTTAGGAATTGCATTGATTACAATTGTAGGAAATTTCCCTGTGCCAGGGTGGACACAGTATTTAGAAAGTATTGGAATTATGCAGCATGTCAATGCCATTACCAATGGCGCAACTGGTGTTTTAACGTTGTATGTCATTTATTCATTAGCTATGGCTTATGCAAGTCGTATTGGAACAAATGAAAAGAATTCTGCAATTATCTCTTTAGCTTTCTTTATTATGATTATGCCTCAAACAATGACAACTTCTGCTATGCAGGATGGAAAATTGGTTGAATCAACAATCAATGCCTTAAAATTGGATTATTTAGGAGGACAAGGTTTATTTATTGGAATGATTATTGCTTTGGTTGTGACAAGATTATATGCTTACTTATCTTCTAAGAACTTATCATTCAAATTACCAGATACAGTTCCACCAATGGTTTCTCAATCATTATCCCCTGTCTTTGTTGTAACAATTATCTTTGTCTTAGCGTTTATTATTCGTGTTGGATTCAGTTATACATCTGCAGGAGATATGATTAATTTCTTTATTCAGGTTCTTAATGCACCATTGATGTCATTAACGGCCAGTCCATTATCTATTATTATCATTATGGGATTGCTTGCTATTCTATGGTTCTTTGGTATTCACAATGCAGTGTTACAAGGACCTTTAGGAGTTATTAGTTTGACAATGGTCATGGGAAATATTACTGCTTATCAAAATGGTCAAGAGTTACCTTATTTATTACCATCAGTCATTTATGGCGGTATGATGGCATCAGGATTCTTAGGTCTTATTATTATGAAAATGTTTAAAGGAAAATCAGCAAAATTTAAACAATTAGCAAAATTATCTTTTATTCCCTCAATATTCAACATTACAGAACCAATTATGTTTGGTATGCCAATTATCTTAAATCCAATGTTCTTCATTCCACAATGCTTTACACAAATTATTTGTGGCTTTGTGACATGGGGATTAGTTGCAACAGTCTTACCTATTAACTTAAATCCTACAATGGCATTATTACCTTGGACAACACCAATCTTTATTAAAATGCCTTTATCAGGAGGTTTAAATTATACAATCTTAATGGTCATCTGTTTTGCAATTACATTCTTAATGTGGTATCCATTCTTAAAAGTCGCTGACAAAAGAGAATATGAATTAGAGCAGATAACTGCTGCTCAAAAATTAGAAAATGAATAATTGGATCACATGGTGGGCAAGAGCACAACGAGGTGTTGGCTTCATGCCAGAAAAATGTCCACCACAAATTCAAATTGATATTCATGACATGCCAAGGTGTATAGCACTACGTTTCACATTTGGGACATGTTATGATTGTCAGCCAGTAATCATTAAGAATGTTTATTGTTATTGTGATAAGAGTCAAAAGATACCTGTTACTTTTAAAGGGCAAACAAGGTATCAATTGCAACCTCAGCAGATGTTAACTACAGATGAAATCAGTAGCCTTGATTTTACTGGAGATGTTCATCTGGTTTATGAGATTGAAACCAATGATGATTATCTCTGTGCATCAGGCTTTGGATTAGAGTCATATGACAATATGACATCTTCTTCTCCACTGATTTATCTTTTAAGAAGTATTGATATTTCTGGGTCAGCGCTTAAAGGATGTATTGTTGCTTTTGGAGATTCTATTACAGAACAGGGACACTGGACAACATCACTTTCTCAAATGTTAAAAGAGCGAGGATATGCTTTATTACAGTTAGGGATTGGTGGAAATCGTCTATTGCGTGAACTAGAGAATGTCAATATTACAAAAGAATATCATGAAGATATTCATTTAAAACATAAAATTTACACTCAAATTCCTCTTGATAAACAATGTTTTGGAAAACCAGGAATCAAAAGATTTTATGAAGATGTATTGACTTGTCATTCATGTCAGGCATTAATTTTGGCTATTGGTGTCAATGATCTTTATCAGCCAGGAACATTCTGTGCAAATATTCAGGAATTTCCAGCCTTTGAAGATATGCTGCATGGTTATCAGTATATTCAAACATTATTTCCAAGTGAAAAAACATTGGTATTGGGGATGACATCTTTTATGGCAGCTGAAGCATCTTCTATAGCAAAAGAGAAATTTCGTCAGCAGATCAATGATTGGTTGGCTAAAAACTATGTACATTATCTTTCTTTTGATGAATGGCTATTAAATGAATTTCAGCAAATCAAGAATGAATATCATAATGGTGATTATCTGCATCCTAATGAGGAAGCAGGTAAAATTATGGCACAAAATATAATGAAGAAATTGGAGGTATTGATATGTGGATAATCATAATAACAATTTTATTATTCTTTGTTTATATCTTCGTATTGACACCTTATCCATTTGTCTGGCTCCTACGTTTTAAGAAAGAAGAACAAACAGAAAAGGGGCCAAAAAATATCAATGAAATCAAGACTGGGTTGATAATCAAGACCAACCTCCCTTATCCTTCTGCCTATCCCCAGTCTACCTTTGATTTCTATTATGATCCTCTGACACCTGTAAGACATGTGATTGTCTGGGTTCATGGGGGATCATTCATTTCTGGAACAAGTGCCGGTATGAAAAATTTTGGACCAATGTTAGCAAAACAAGGATATGCTGTATGTGCAATGAATTATGCTTATGCACCACGATATTCATTTCCAGTCCAAATTCGTCAAGTGGATGAAATGTTATGTTATGCAAAAACGTTTATGTTAGAGAACTATCAGATTAATTTAGAGGGTGCTTTTTTAGGTGGCGATTCAGCTGGAGCAAATATTTCAGCTTGTTATGCAACAATGGATGCCAATGAAACATTAGCAAGTCAAAGCAAAGTAAAACTTCATAATTCTTTACCTATTCAAGGATTGCTATTATTCTGTGGACCTTATGATTTCACAGAAGATTTACAAAAAGAAGAATTTAGACAGTTAAAAACATTTTTAAAATATATTGGGTGGTCATATCTTGGACATAAATCATGGATGAAAAGACAGGAAAAAGTTCTGGCATCACCACTTATCAATATTAACAGTCATTTTCCTCCAGCCTATATCTGTGATGGGAAAAAATTCTCATTTATGTGGCAAGGGAAAAAATTAGTCAAAGTTTTAGAAGAAAAGGGGATTGATGTGAAAAGTCGTTTTTATGATGATATGCCACATGAATTTCAATTCAATTTTGTCAAATATCCAGAAGAATCTAAGCAGGTTTTTAAAGAGAGTGTTGCTTTCTTGGATAGGATGACAGGAAAGGAAAAGAAAGAATGTTAAAGGAAAATTTTTTATGGGGTGGAGCCTTAGCTGCCAATCAGTGTGAAGGCGCCTATAATGAAGACGGGAAAGGTCTTTCAATTATGGATATTATCACAGCTGGAGATAAAGATCATCCTCGTCAAATGACAATGGATATCAAGGAAGATTGTTATTATCCAAATCATGAAGCCATTGATTTTTATCATCGTTATGAAGAAGATACAGATTTATTTGCGCAAATGGGATTCAAATGTTTAAGGGTTTCGATTGCCTGGAGTCGTATTTTTCCTCATGGTGATGAAGAGGAACCAAATCAGAAAGGTTTAGCATTTTATGACCGTTTGTTTGAAACTCTTCATCAAAAAGGAATAGAACCAGTTGTGACCATTTCCCATTATGAAATGCCACTAGAGCTTGTTAAAAAATATGGTGGCTGGCGTAATCGGAAATTAATTGATTTTTATGTTCATTATGCCAAAACATTATTTGAACGTTATCAGGGTGTTGTGAAATATTGGATGACATTTAATGAAATCAATAGTACAATTCATATTCCTGCCATTGCTGGTGTGATTATTAAGGCAGATGAAGATGAAAAAAGTATTGCTTATCAGGCTTTGCATCATCAATTTGTTGCAAGTGCCAAGGCTGTTAGACTTGCACATTCTATTGATTCTCAAAACCAGGTGGGGTGTATGGTAATGACAACTGTGGGTTATCCGCAAACACCACATCCATTAGATGTTGCAGCTGCACAAAACTATTTACGAGATGGGACATTGTTTTTCTGTGATGTCCATGTGCGTGGACATTATCCAGCTTATTTTAAGAGTTATGGTGTGAAGATTAATGTGACGAAAGAAGATCAGGAAATTTTGTCACAGGGATGTGTCGATTATATTGGGTTCTCTTACTATTCATCACAAGTTGTTTCACGTAATAATAATGGTGAAGAAACTCAGGGAAATATTGTCAAAGGCCTTAAAAATCCTTATTTAAAAGCCAGTGAATGGGGCTGGCAAATTGATCCTCAAGGTTTGTCTTTCTTAATGAAGGAACTGTATGAGCGTTATGAAAAGCCATTATTTATTGTTGAAAATGGTCTAGGATATGATGATCAGTTAACAGAAGATGGATGTATTCATGATGATTATCGTATTGATTATTTACGTCAGCATTTAGATATGATGAAGAAAACAGTTGAAGCTGAACATATTGATTTGATGGGTTATACAGCGTGGGGACCTATCGATATTGTAAGTGCAGGAACTGGTGAGATGAAGAAACGTTATGGCTTTATCTATGTTGATAAAGATAATCAGGGGAATGGAACTTTAAAGCGTATCAAGAAAGATTCTTATTATTGGTATCAAAAAGTCATTGCAACGAATGGAGAAGATTTATCATGAAGTATTTAAGTATAGATGCAGGTGGAACCTTTATTAAATATGCATGGTTAGATGAAAAAGCTAATATATTATCACAAGGGAAAAAACCAACACCACGGACAACGAAAGAAGATTTTCTAGCAGTCATTAAGGAAATATGGGGTCATGAAAGTGATGAAAAAGGTGGTATCTGTTTATCGTTACCAGGAACAATCAATACCAAAACAGGTTTCGTACATCAGGGTGGTTCTTTGACTTATCATCATCAGTTAAATATTAAAAAGTATTATGAAGATGAATTGCATACTCAAGTGGAAGTTGAAAATGATGCCAGATGTGCAGCCCTTGCTGAAATGACAAGTGGACATATGCAAGGTATTCAAAATGGAATTGTCTTAACATTTGGAACAGGTGTTGGTGGATGTTTTATTATCAATGGTGATATTTATAAAGGAACACATTTACTTTCTGGAGAAGTATCGATGTTAATATGTAAAGATTTAAAAACATATGGTCATGATGCAGTGTTTGGAAATATAGCGGGTATTCCTGGATTTGTGAAACGCGTTTGTGATATGAAAGGTATTGAACCAAGTGATGGGAAAACAGTTTTTGAATGGATTGAACAAGGTGATCAAAAAGCTGTCGAAATGTTTGAGAAGTACTGTTATGATGTCGTTATTCAATTAATGAATTTACAATTAATCATTGATCCACAGCGTGTCTGTTTAGGTGGTGGTGTGTCTGAAAATCCTATCTTTGTTAGTGGGATTCAAAGAGCTTTGCAAAATTTCTATGATTCATTACCATATCCAATTCCTCCTTTAGAAATAATCTCTTGTGCTCATCATAATGACGCTAATCTCATTGGTGCTTATTATCATTTTCAAAAACAACACTCAAAAGCAAGAAGCTGAGCAAAAGAGTTCTTACTTGAGGGTATAGCATAAATAAATGAAAAGAAGGAGTCAAATTCCTATGTGTTTAGAAATTTTATTTCTTCTTTCATTTTTAAAACTTTAAACATTTCCACCTTATTGAGCAAGAATCAGCGAAAGTATCTTGCTTTTTCTTTTGATGAAAAATGACATATATATGTACAAATCTTTATGATATAATGGAAATAAGTGGGAGGAATGACAATGCGCTTAGAAGAGTTAATTAATAAAAATTATAATCGCTTAAATGAGAATGATCTCTATATCTGGCAATACATTAGTGCTCATCGTAAAGAATGTGAAAAATTATCCATTGATGACTTAGCTAATCATTGTCATGTTTCTAGAACAACAATCTTACGTTTTTCACAAAGACTTGGGTTAAAAGGATATACTGAGCTTAAGGTTTATCTACGTATTGATAATCAAACATATCAGCATAAGCAGACAGGGCTAGAATTGGTTTATCAGACATATCACAATTTTATGGATAAAATTAAAGAGAAAGATATCACCCATGTTATTGAAATTATTGATCAGGCAGAAAATGCATATGTTTATGGAAGTGGGAGTATTCAAAATAATGTTGCTGCAGAAATTAAGAGATCATTTTTAGAAGTTGGAAAACTCTTTTTTACAATTCGTTCTATGAATGAGACTTATGCATTTGAAGAAATGATGACAAGCCGTGATATGATTATCATGGTTTCATATTCTGGAGAAAACAAACAAATTATAGAATTTGCTAAAAAACTCAAAGCAAAAAGTGTTCCTATTATTGCGATTACTGCAACTCAAGATAATACATTATCACATATTGCAAATGAATCATTTTATGTTGAAGTTCCTAATTTATTAAATCCTTTAGGACCAAGACATGAAGGTTTAGTTAATTATTTTATTTTAATAGATTTTATACTTGTAAAGTATTTAGATTATCATGAAAGGAAGATGACAAGTGATGTTAGATGAGATGGTAAATAGTCATTATGATCAATTGAACGAAAATGACTTATATATTTGGCAATATATTTATCATCATAAAAGTGATTGCCAAAAAATGTCTATTCAAGAACTTGCTCGAACATGTAATGTTTCTCATACAAGTATTATTCGTTTCTGTAAAAAGATAGGTTTAGATGGATATAGTGAATTAAAGATTCATTTGAAATGGAGTATGAAAAAACAATTTGATTTTGATAGTCAAATTATGCATAAAGTTGCTGATGAATTAAAAGAAACACTGGATATTATGGAGAATAAGGATTTGGATCAAGTTCTTAAACTGATTGATGAAGCACGACGTATTTATATTTATAGTACGGGTGAAGTGCAATTTCATGCTGCCCAGGAATTTAATCGTGAATTTGCTTATCGTCATAAAATTATGCATGTTATTGAAGGAAGAAGTGAACTTGATACAGTACTAAATAATGCTTCAAAAGATGACTTGTTTATTTTAATTTCTTTATCAGGAGATAATGAAACAATTGTCACCTTGTCAAAAGTATTAGAAAAAATGCATATCTCAACTATTGGAATTGCAATGGACAATCAAAATCTTTTATCTTTGCATGTAGATGAATTTATTGGATTTAAGACAAGTTATTTTCATACTGGATTTCAAGATAAAAGCTATTGTTGTACTGGGCACTTTTTCTTGATTGTGAATATGTTATTTTTACGATATTTAGAGTATTGTTCTCTTAAGGGGGAATAAGACTATTAATTTGCCAAAAGGAGTATAGTCGAGGATATAAATATTTGTTATAATAAGAATATGTTAAGGAGGAATATATAATGAAAGAAGCCGTAAAAACAGATAAAGCACCAGGTGCTATTGGACCATATAGTCAAGGTATTGATATGGGAAATATGATTTTCTTTTCTGGGCAAATCCCTTTAAATCCAACAACTGGAGAAATGCCTGTAGGAATTGAAGCACAAACAAGACAATCATTGGATAATGTCAAAGGATTATTAGAAAGTCAAGGTTTGGATTTTTCTAATGTTGTGAAAACAACTGTTTTCTTAGATAATATGGATGATTTTGTAACTGTAAATGGAATTTATGCTGAATATTTTGTGGAACCATATCCTGCAAGAAGTGCTGTAGAGGTTGCTAAACTTCCAAAAGGAGCTCTTATTGAAGTTGAAGTTATCGCAGTTAAGTCATAGAATTGCTATTTTAATAGAAAATTATAATGGATATATCCGCATATATTATGCTGATGGGCATTATGAAATTATTCTGAAAAGTTCTCGCGATTTAGAACGAATGAGTCGTAAGAATCATAAATATAAAAATCCAATTGTATTTGAATCTTCTTTGTTGTTTCCAACACATAATCAAAAAGATTATCAATGCAAATGGATTAATTTAGATTATTTAGCAGAAAAAGATATTTCATATATTCATTTATTAGAAGAAAAAGGACTTAAAACAAAGTCCCAAGAAATGTTTCAAAAACATAAACAAGATTATTTTTTACTATAAAATATATTTAAAAAAGTTACAACATTATTTATTGCATGTATGAGGGGTTAAAATGAACTCCTTTTCTTTATAACTAAAAAGATGACCTTAAAGTCATCTTTCTTAAAGAACAATGAGTGCAAATAACCCCATGACAAAACAGTAAATAGAAAAATAATTCATTTTACGTTTGTTTAAGAATGAGAATAATAATTGTAATGCTAGGTATGTGACAATACCACTTACAATAAAAGCAATCAAATAAGGTAACCATAGAGTTGCTAGTGTTGGACTGGCTACAAAATCCTTGATCTTTAGAATAATTGCCCCTAAACTGACAGGCATAAACATAAAGAAAGAAAAGTCTCTTGCTGTTTTTTGTTCCAAGCCTCCAAGCATTCCACCAGTAATGGTAGATCCACTCCTTGAAATACCAGGAAGTAAAGCAATCAGTTGGAAACAACCCATACGTAATGCATCCCATAGGTTCAATTTCTTTTTTGTGCGTTTTCCTTTATAACCATATTTATGAATAAGCATTAAGAAAACAGCAGTAATTAATAAGGTTCCACCAACCAGTTTTACATTAGAAAAAGCAGTTTCAATATAATCATTAAACAATACACCACCAATAGCAGCGGGAATTGTTGCAACAATCAACAGCATGCAATATCTAAAATCTGGAAGCAGTTCATCACGTTTTTCTGCTTTGAACATATAACCAAAAAAAGACATAAATAATCTAGCTATATCTTTTCGATAATAGAACATAATAGCTAATAGAGAACCAGTATTGACAAGCACCTCAAAAGTGATATCAGTGGTAGGAAAATTCCATCCAAAATGTTCAAAGATATTTTTAAAAATAACCAAATGTCCACTGCTTGAGATAGGAATTGGTTCACTAAACCCTTGAATAGCTCCTAAAATAGCATAAACAATTATATTTTGTAAGACTTCCATATTGATTCCCCCTTATTCCTATCTATAGTATATATAGAAAATAAACATCTAACCATAATTGATTCTTACATTTTTAAGTTAATGACTTTCAAAATTGTAAGTTATTTCCTATTTTTATCATATACATATATTATATATGAATTTATTAAAAAAATATAGAAAGAATTATAATAACGCATTTTTAAGGAATACTAGAATAAAATGAAATATAGGGGGTTGTTTATGTTTTTAGTGAATATGGTGTATGACGATGAAGAACTGTTAGAACCCTATGAGTGGCAGGATGATGACTGTTATGAAGAATTCCACTATTTGCCGATTTATCGTGTGAGTCAAGAACAATTACATGATTTTATTTATTGTCAAATGGTTTTAGAAGGAATAGAAGATAGTATTTTTGTTGTAGGTGATGGTCAATATAGTGTAGTCATAGAGACAAGGGATCAAAATATTCGTCGAAGAGGAACAGTTCTATTATCACAAAGAACAATTATTAATGAAATTATTAAGACAGTGGGTTATACTCATTTTGAATATCGTATTCTTGAAGAAGCATACGAAAAGGAATTTGGATTAACAAGGCAAGAAAGAATGAGAAAGATTTGTATTGAAGAGGTAATTGATGAAATCTTTGTTGTTCACTATGAACTGTTTTTAGAATTATGTGAACAATTAAATATCCATGAAGAAGGTCCAAGTGAACAATATTTAGCTTTAAAGCATAAGATTGAAAAAGGATATTCTTCTTTACATGAATTATTGTATCGTGAATTGATACAAAAGCGTTAAATGTGAAAAGAATTGGACATATTGCTAAAGAGATTTGCTAGGCAATTATGTCTTTTTTCTTTATAATATAGATATGTTGGAGGTTAATTATGTTAGGTGAGAAATTAATGCGATTAAGAAAAAAACATGGATATAGTCAACAAGAGGTAGCTGATTTGATTTCAGTGACAAGACAGACTATTTCTAATTGGGAAAGTGATCAAGGAATTCCAACTTTAGATAAAGCGAGAATGCTTGCTAATCTCTATAATGTGAGTTTAGATGATTTAACTGAGAATGATGTAGAGGTTATTATTAAGGAGAAAGCAAAGAAAGATCTGCATGCTTTGTTTTCTTTGGTTGGACAAACATGTATATTAGAATGTAGTGATGGTTCGTTATTGTTTGATACAACAACGACTCCTAAGGCTAAAATTATTGATATGAATGAGGATTGGATTAAAATTCAATATCAAAGAAAGAGTGCAGGTTCATTGTTTAAAAAGGAAACTGTGACAAAACTAGTTGATTTGGCAACAGTGAATGGTTTTGAAGTTGTGGAGGAAAAGATATGATAGAGATTTTATTGATTATTATTCTTTTGGTTTGTTTAAACATTTTACGTGTTGTGAAAGCACCCACAACGACAAAAAAGGATGTGAAAGAAGTCATTTTAATACAAGAACGCTTGAAGGATTTTGTTCATCAAAGATGTGAAATAGTTTTACAAGAGCCATCATGGATGATTGATATTGCTTATAGTACAATAGGGGTTATTCAAGATTATGATGATGAATGGCTGATGATTGTCATTCAAAAATCTAAAAAGGAAATAAAGAAAGTCATAAGAATATCACAAATTAAAGATATCAAAGAAATTAAAGAGAAATAGCTATAGTATTGCTGTTTCTCTTTTTGATTGTTATAATAGAAAAAAGGAGTTGATTATATGGGTATATGGATGTTATTGCACTAAGCAAGGCTTAAGTGTAATAAGTCTTGCTAATCATAACAGTTAAAGAAAAGATTAGGAGGACAATGATGTCATATTTTAAATATCAATCAAAAAATATTTTTTATCAGGTTATAGGGGAAGGAGAACCATTATTATTCCTTCATGGAGATACAGCATCATCAAAGATGTTTGAGATGATTTTACCTTTATATCAAGATTGTTTTCAATGCATTTTGATAGATTTTTTAGGGAATGGACAATCAGATAGAGTGAAAGAATTCCCAATTCAATTATGGGAAGATCAAGCTTTGCAGACAATTGCTCTATTGGAACATTTATCTTATGATAGAGTTCATCTTTTAGGAACAAGTGGAGGGGCATATGTTGCACTTCATGTTGTTATGAAAAAACCAGAACTTATTGGAAAGGTGATTGCTGATAGTTTTGATGGAAGAACTTTAAGAGAAGGTTTTGCTGATGATTTGCTGGCTGAAAGGAATTTCTCTATAAAAGATGCAGATGCTAAACTTTTTTATGAATGGTGTCAGGGTGAAGATTGGTTGTCGGTTGTGGAGGCGAATACAAGATCACTTGTTTCATTAGCACAATCACAAGAACCGCTTTTTCATGATTCATTTGAGAGTATAAAAAATCCACTTTTACTGATTGGGAGTCTTAATGATGAAATGCTAGGACAAAATCTCAAAGATGAATTTGATGATATCCTCAAAGATGTTATGCATGGGAGTTCATATTTGTTTAAAGATGGTCAACATCCAACTGTTCTTAGTCGTGCTGAAGAGGTTGCACAAATTGTGAAAGACTTTATATGATAAGAAAGAGTAGGTGAGAGTATGGCGAAGATTCCTCATATCATAACAAGCTTAAGAATTTTATTATCAGGCATGTTGTTAGGAATTGAACCTTTCTCACCATTCTTTTTACTTATTTATTTTTTGTGTGGATTAAGTGATATTTGTGATGGTTATCTAGCAAGGCGATTACATGTTGCAAGTGATTTTGGAACATTGCTGGATAGTCTTGCAGACCTATTTTTTATATGTATATCAATGTTTATTTTTGTTCCACTTTTCAAGTGGCAAGAATGGATGATAGATATTCTTGTTATGATATCGATAGGTCGGATGATAACAATTGTAATTGGTTTTTATCGATATCGACAATTTGTTTTTCATCATACTGTTCTTAATAAAATAACAGGGTTATATTTATGGAGTTTTCCAATACTATGTTTATGTCTTGGATTAAATGTTTATATGATTATTGCAAGTGTTTTAGCAACGTTATCAATGATTGAGGATATGATTATGATGATGAAATGTAAAACATTGATAAGAGATAGAAAAGGTTTATGGGAACGAGAAAAGTAAATCATGGATATAGGATATAAAAAGAGGAATCGTTTTTTACGATTCCTTATTTCTTCTTGATAGTAATTCCTATTTTTCTTTCTACTTTTGCAAGTTTTTTTCTTGCAATAGGTCTTGCTTTGTTGGCTCCAGCTTCTAGAACATCATCCAAATAGCTTCCTGTTGTAATTTCTTTATAACGTGCTTGAATTTTCTCAAGTTCTGCTCCTACAATCTCAGCTAAATCAGTTTTAAATTCACCATATCCTTTACCATCATATTGTTTTTCAATATCATCAATTGAACGTTCAGATATAATTGAGTAAATCTCTAGCAAGTTAGAAATACCAGGTTTGTTTTCAGGATCATAATGGATATACCCATCACTATCTGTAACAGCTGATTTAATTTTCTTTTTTGAAACATTTATATCATCTAGAATATAAATTGTACCTTTACCAGCTTCATCCGATTTAGACATTTTCTTTGTTGGATTTTGTAAATCCATTATTCTTCCACCAACTTTTGCAATTAATGGCTCTGGAAGTTTAAAAGTTTCACTATAACGTGAATTGAATTTCTCAGCAACATCTCTACATAGTTCTACGTGTTGTTTTTGATCTTCCCCAACTGGCACATAATCAGGGTCATACATCAGGATATCTGCATTCATAAGTGAAGGATAATTGAAAATACCTGCACCAATAACTTCGTTTTTAGATGCTTTATCCTTATATTGTGTCATCCGAGATAATTCTCCCATAGATACCATGCATCCTAAATACCAACCAAGTTGTGCATGTTCTAAAACATCTGATTGCAAAAAGAGAGTCACTTTTTCTGGATCTAACCCTGCTGCAATATAAAGAGCAATCAAATCTTTTGTATTTTGTCTGAGTTCCTTTGGTTCTTGATAAATTGTCATAGAGTGTAAATTTGCAATAAAGATAAACATCTCATACTCGTCTTGATAAGAAACAAATGGTTTTATAGCACCAATATAATTTCCTAAAGTCACACGACCTGTTGGTTTAATTCCACTTAACATTCTTTTCATTATTTAGTTCCTCCTTAACATAAAAAAACATCCTTACAAAAAGGACGTTTGAACGCGGTACCACCTTTATTCATATCATTTGATATGCACTTTCATCTTAACGCGATTAACGATAAATGACTGATGCCATCTATAACTCCAGAATCCCAATTCATTTATGTTCATGACTTGTTTGCACCAACCACAAGTTCTCTTTCAACATGTTACATAAATTACTCCATTCCTTCTTTGTCTTTATTGTCATTATAGAAGTCTTTGAATTAAAAATCAAGAGATTATCAAAAAAGAATTTCATAAATAAACAAAATGATGTATAATATGAAATGCAAGGAGTTGATACTATGATTAGAATATATACAGCACCAAGTTGTGCATCATGTCGTAAAGTAAAGGCTTGGTTAAAAGAACACCAAATCCCTTATGTAGAAAAAAACATCTTTTCAACCCTTTTAAGAGAAACAGAATTAAGAGAACTTTTAGAAAGAAGTGAGAATGGTACAGATGATATTATTTCTAAAAGATCTAAAATTATAAAAGAAAATCAAGTTGATTTAGATGATATGTCAGTCAACCAATTGATTCATTTTATTCAAGAGAATCCGTCAATATTGAAACGACCAATCATCATTGATGAAAGACGTTTCCAAGTTGGGTATAATGCCGAAGAAATAAGAGCATTTATTCCACGAGAATTAAGAAGGTTGCAAGAGTGTGACAATAGTGATTTCTGTCCACAATTTACAGATATCAAAACTGAATATTATAAAAATCAACAGGCAGACTGTCCTGAAAGATGCGAATAACTGGGCGGAGTATACTCTGCCTGTTTTTTATTTAGGAAATGAAATGATGAAAGTGTTAATCACTTCCTAATACTTAGGAAATAAAGATATAAGAGTATCAGAAAAAATAATGTTATAATTTGCAAGAAAGAGAGGGATATTGTATGCTCAATAAAAGACAAGAGAGGATTATCTCTATATTTTATGAAAATAAAGAATGGATTACAGGTAAAGAACTTGCTAGACTGCTAGGAGTCTCAGATCGTACAATTCGTTCAGATATTGATGCAATAAATAAAAATTTCCAAGAGGAACTCATTCAATCGAATATTCGTATGGGCTACTTCTTAAATATAGATAAATATAATCAGATATATATTGAAACACCAAAAGATATTCCTCAAACTCCAGCTCAAAGATGTACATATTTAATTCAACAGTTATTAATTCATGAAGAAGGTATTAATCTCACTTTCTTACAAGAAGATATATATGTAAGTGGGTATTCAATTGAAAATGATATCAAGAAAGTACGTAAAACATTGGAAAAATATTCTCATCTGAAATTAGTTCGTTCTAAGAATTATATATATTTAAAGGGCGATGAAATAGAGAAGAGAAAATTATATAAAGAACTGCTATCAAATGAAACACAAGGGAATTTTTTAAACTTAAATAAATTGGCAATGTTTTATAAAGACTTTGATTTAGTTAAAGCAACGGATATTCTTGTAAATGTACTTAAAAATCATCAATATGTTATTAAAGAAACAATGTTTCCAATGTTAATATTACATGTTGGTATAAGTATCGAAAGAATGTTAAACTGTCAGTTTTATACAACAGAAAGAAAAAATCAGGCTTTGTTACAAAGTATTGAATATAAAATTGCAAGTGAGTATTTTGAAAGACTTATGGAATTCATTCCTATTGAGATACATGAAGATGAAATATGTTTATTGGCATTATTATTTTCTAATAAGAGTGGACAATATCAACCTAAACATCTTTTTATTGATGAGAATCATATTGATATAGATGAATTACTACAAAATGTTGTTACACCAATTGAAAAGAAATTGCATGTTCAATTTCATGAAGATGAAGATTTTATGGCAGGATTAAAAATGCATTTACAAGGATTGATTGAGAGATATCAACAAAATATAAATGCTGATAATCTCTTTATTCATGATATTAAAAGGAATTATCCTCTTGTTTTTGAAATGGGGGTATCAGTTGGAAATGCTTTAGAAGAGTGTTTGAATATTCATATTAATGAATCAGAAATGGGTTTCATTGCTTTGCATTTTGGTGCTGCTTATGAACGACTAAATAGAAATAGTAAATTTAAGGTTGTGATGATCATTCCTTATGATCAAAATTTTTCAACATTAGGGCAAAAAAAAGTAGAATCAACTTTTAGTGAGCGATTAGAAATTGTTGAGACATTACCATTGTTTGAAGAGGCAAAAGTTCTTGCTTTAAATCCAGATTTATTAATTACTATGACACCACTTTCACATGAATTAGATATTCTCACTATTCAAGTGAGTATGTTTATTAACAATGAGGACGAATCAATCATCTTCCAAGCTTTGTCTAAATTAGAGAAGAAAAGATTTCAAATAGTCTTTAATCAAAAAATATCACAACTTATCAATCCACAATACTTCTATGTTGATTTAGATAAACGAAGTTCACAAGAAGTTATTGAATATTTATGTGATGAATTGTATAGCGGAGGTGTTGTGAATAAATTCTTTAAAAAAGGTGTTTTAAAAAGAGAAGAAATGTCACCCACATCTTTTGCTTATTCATTTGCTACACCACATTCTTTTGGAGATTATGTCAATACACCTACAGTATCAGTAGCACTGTTAAAGAATCCGATTGATTGGGGTTCATTTAAAGTTAAATTGGTTATCTTATTAGCTATCAATGAAGGTGATCATGAAGTTTTAAAGATGTTTTTTGATTGGTTAAGTCAGGCGATTGGAGAGGCTGGTCATTTTTCTGATTTACTAGAATCTAGAGACTATAATGAGTTTATTTGTAAAATCACAAAGGAGAAAAAATAATGAAAAAACCAAAAATCAATTATGCTGCTTTCCAGAATAAAAAAATGATTCAATCTCAACCAACCACTGTAAATAACTTTAAAAGACTGTTTGCATATATTATTGATTGGTATGCTGCCAGTATGTTGGCTGGTATTCCAGTTGTGCTAATATATTCTATCTTTTTTCAAGACCTAGAAATTACACAAAATATTACAGAACTTCCTTATCCATATAGCATATTAGCAGGAATTATGGCAATTATTATCTATTTGGCTTATTTTATTTTTGTACCTTTAAAAATTTATCCTGGTCAAACTTTTGCTAAAAAGATTATGAACATTCAAGTTGTGAAAGAGGATGATAGTTATGTTGATTTTATAACTCTTTTGAAACGTGAGGCAATTGGTGTCATGATAGTTGAAGGATATATTGCAGCAAGTTCAAGTTATTTTCATCAAATGATTAATATTTTCATAGGGAAAGACTTAAATGATATATATGTTTATGTTTTTGGTATCATAACAGCCCTATCAATGCTTTGGGCTTGTGCTTCACCAAAACGTAAAATGTTCCATGATTATATTGCAGGAACAAAATTATCAATTGTTGTAGAAGATTAAATATTTCCTATATACTAGGAAGATTTTTTAGAAAAATTAGATAAATTTAGTTGCTATAATGGAGATAGATTTTAAAAGGAGGAAAATTTATGTTTAACAAACTAGAAAGCGTATTAATGCCAATTGCTGATAAACTTGGTAAAAATAGAGTATTAATCGCTATCCGTGATGGATTCTTAATCACAACTCCATTATTGATTGTTGGGTCAATCTTCTTGTTAATCGCTAACTTCCCAATACCAGGCTGGGATGAAATGATGGCAAGTGTATTTGGGGAAAACTGGGGAACATGGTTCACAAATGTATCAAGGGCAACTTTTAATATGACTGGGCTACTGACTTGTGTAGGTACTGGTTATGCATTCGCTAGAGAATTAAAAGGTGATAAAATTCAGGGGGCAGTCGTGTCATTGGTTGCTTTTGTTATTCTAACAAACACAAGTATAGCATCTATTCCAGGTGTTAGTTTACTAGAAGGCAGTGATGCTGCTGAAAATGGTATTAATGGTTTAGCATTTAGATATATCGGAGCAGATGGTATCTTTATGGGACTTGTGTGTGCTCTTAGTTCAGTTTTAATCTTTACATGGGTTTATAAAAAGGGTTGGACAATTAAGATGCCTAAAGGTGTACCACCAGCTGTCTGTGATTCATTTGCAGCATTAGTACCAAGTGCATTCGTTATGACAATCTTCTTCTTGGTACGTATTCTATTTGGAATGACTTCATTTGGTACAGCTCATCAATTTGTGTTAGAGATTTTACAAACACCATTGAAAGGTATGGGAGATACTTTAGCAGCAAATGCTATTTACTCATTTGCATGTACTTTCTTATGGTTCTTTGGAATTAATGGACCAGCAGTTGCTAACTCTGTATACTTTATTGGAAATGTTTTAACTATTGAGCAGCAGGTTGCATTTGAAGCAGGACAGGCATTGCCTCATATTTTTACAAATCCTTTCTCTAATTTCTTCTGCAATTTTGGTGGTGGTGGTTCAACTTTATCATTAGTCATTGTTATGTTAGGGTTCTGTAAATCTCAACGTATTAAACAATTAGGAAGATTAAGTATTGTTCCAGGTATTTTTGGAATTAATGAACCAATTATCTTTGGATTACCAGTTGTATTAAATCCAATTATTGCCATTCCATTTATTTTAGTACCAATGATGAACTTAATATTATCTTACTGTGCAACACTTTGGCATATTATACCAAAAACAACTGGAGTTAATTTACCATGGACAACACCAATTGGTTTTTCTGGATGGCTATCAACAGGAGATCCAATTGCAGCATTATGGCAATTCTTGTTATTGGCTTTAGGGTGTGTTGTATATTTCCCATTTATTAAAGCTCTAGATAAACAATATCTCAAAGAAGAATTAGAAGCCGAAGATGATGTTGAAGAAGATATCTCATTTGATGATTTAGATCTTTCGGATTTATAAAAATGAAAGCTATAGTTTGGCTATAGCTTTTTGGTCTTCTGATAATAAATTATGTTATAATGATTAAAAAAGGAGTAAGGTTATATGTAATATGGGTTTTAGATATACGATACCAATGGTGACTCTTCCAATGGGTAGCTGTGTCTATGTTAATATGAGTAAGAAACAATTAAGAATTTTTTCCTAATATTAGGAAAAGAATTTGAAAGATAAAAATAATATTTTAACTATAATAAAGGAGAACAAGGAACTATGAAGAAGATATATTTGTTATGTAGTCAGGGAATGTCCACAAGTATATTGGCAAGTATGATGCAGGATTGTGCCAATAAACACAAATTACCAGTTGAAATTGTGGCTTATCCTCATGGTAAATTACCAAGTGTTATTGAAAAATGGGCACTACCAGATGCTATTCTTCTAGGACCTCAAGTTAAGTATTTGTTAGAAGAAACAAGACAAAGATTCAGTCATTTAAATATTCCTATTATAATGATTTCACAAGAAGATTATGGAATGTTAAACAGTGACAAAGTCTTAAAGAAAGCACTTCTGGCAATGCAGGAAAATAAGGAGAAGAAAAATGAAAGTATTGATGATATTTGATCAAACACAGTCTGGGTTAGGAGGAAAAGAGAGTGCTGATTTAGCATTAGGTGGAAAGATGATGCCAATTGGTTCATGCAATATGTTTGAAAAACAGTTAAAGGATGCTGGTGGTAAGATTGTTGGAACTTTATATTGTGGAAATGGAACATTTATGAAAGACCCAGAAACTGTTTCTAAAAAGTTTGCAGCTATGGCTAAGAAAATTCAGCCAGATGTAGTCATTTGTGGACCATGTTTTAATTATGCTGAATATGGAGTCATGGCAGCAAAAACAGCTTTAACGATTCATGAACATACAGATATACCAGTATTTGCTATGATGTCAAAAGAATGTGAAAAAGCTATTTCTGATTATAAAGATAAAGTCTATATTCTTAAGATGCCTAAAAAAGGTGGGACAGGTTTAAATCAAGCATTAGCAAATATGATTACATTTACAAAAATGTTAGTCAATAAAGAAGATGTAATGGCGTTTGTTAAAGAACATGTTTATTAAAGGCATGTTCTTTTTTTCCGTTTAATAGGAAAGAAACTTACATAAGTTATTGTCTGTTAAGAATTATAATAATAATGAAAGGTAGGTATGTTATGGATACTTTAAAATTAATGGAAGAATTAACACAAGTCATTGGAATTGCTGGAGATGAAAGATATGTCTCTGAATTATTAAAATCATATTTACAACCCTATTGTGATGAACTGATTTATGATCATTTAGGAAGTTTATTTGCAATTAAAAAAAGTCAAAAAGAAAATGCAAAAAAGGTCATGGTATGTGGCCATATGGATGAAGTGGGTTTAATGATTACTGAAGTCACTACAAATGGCCTATTAAAATTTATAAAAATTGGGAGCATTGATAATCAAGTTCTTCTCTCACATCGTGTTCGTGTTTTAAAACAAGATGGACAAGAAGTGCCAGGAACAATTGGTTGTTCATTAAAAGATGTAGAAGTGTGTGATGATAAAAAGATGTTTATTGATGTTGGAGCGACTTCAAAACAAGATGTTGAAGCAATGGGGGTGAGTATTGGTGATAGTGCAGTATTAGATGGTCCTTTTACAGTTTTGAACCAAAATCGTATTCTTTCTAAGGCATGGGATAATCGTTATGGATGTGTTATGGCTGTTGAGGTTTTAGAAGCTTTAAAAGATGTTGAATTGGATTATGATTTATATATAGGTGCCACTGTTCAAGAAGAAGTGGGAATGCGTGGAGCGACAACAGCAACTGGCTTGATTCGTCCAGATATGGGTATTGTTATGGATTGTTCATTTGCAGATGATTATCAGGGAAAAGATAATGAAATTGGTAAACTAGGTGCAGGTATATTGATTCGTTATTATGATAAAGGAATGATGCCTAATCGTGCTCTTTTAAATGAACTTGTAGAAACTTGTCAAAAAAATAATATTCCTTATCAATATTTCTATAATATGGGTCAAACCGATTCGGCATGGATACATAAATTGTTTTCTGGTTGCCCAACACTAAGTGCATGTATTTGTGCAAGAGGTGGTCACACAAGTCAGTCAATGATAGATTTAAGGGACTATATGAATGCGAAAAAGGCAATCATTCATATTCTCACTTCTCTTGATGAGTCAAAAATTCAAATGTTTAAAGAAGAAAATAGATAGAGGTAAATATATGGCTAAAGAACCTTATGGAAATATCAATTTAGATTTAATTAGGGAAATGAGCGAAGCTCATGGCATATCAGGATGTGAAAAAGAAGTTAGTCGAGTTATGAAAAAATATATGGCACCAATATGTGATGAAATTACATATGATCATTTGGGTTCGATTATTGGTCTTAAGAAAGGACATTTGGGTCCAAAGATTATGATTGCAGGTCATATGGACGAAGTTGGTTTTTTGGTTAGAGATATTGATGAGAATGGATTTATACATATGTTGCCAGTTGGAGGCTGGTGGGGTCATGTTTTGCCTGCTCAAACCCTTTATGTGACAACAGCAACTGGAAAGAGATATCATGGAGTTGTAGGGAGCAGTGCTCCACATGGTTTACCAAAGGAAGTCAAAGAAAAGGTTATGAAACCAATTGATTTATTTCTTGATTTAGGTGTGGATAATCGTCAAGAAGTATTAGATTTAGGTATTCAAATAGGTGATATGATAACTCCTGATACACAATTTGAAGTGATGAATAATCCAAATTATTTAATGGGAAAAGCTTGGGATGATCGTTTATGTGCAGCAGCTGCTATTGAAGTTTTAGAACGTATTCAAAATGATGATATTACAGCAGACGTCTATGCTGTAGGAACAGTACAAGAAGAAGTGGGTTTAAGAGGTGCGAGGACAGCCGCCAATTTGATTCATCCTGATATTGCAATTGCATTAGATGTCACAACTGCAATGGATACACCAGCTGATCAAGGAACAATTCAGCTTGGAAAAGGTGTTGTTTTAAGCATTATGGATGCTGGAATTATTGGACATAAAGCATTATTAAAAGAAATGGAAGCAATTTGTCATGATTTAAACTTAGATATCAATTATGATATGATGACAGTAGGTGGTACAGATGCTGATAATATCCATAAAGCGTATGATGGGATCATTTGTATGACATTGAGTATACCAACTCGTTATATGCATTCTCATCGTTTAATTATTCATCGTAAAGATTATGTTCAAACTGTTGAAGCCATTGCAGAATTGTGTCGCAGATTAGATTGGGATAAATATAGAGCGTTGGATCAACAATTTAGATAAATTAAATGTTAAGAGTAAAATAATAATTAAAAAGGAAGTCATAAGACTATTGAACATAATAGTTATATGACTTTTTTGTTTTCATGCAATATTCTTAGTTAAAAATAATAGAATGGAATAAAAATGATAGTTGTTAAAAAGCAATAGTAAGTTCTAAGCAGTAAGAGTTTATCACATTGTTTTTATTGAGCTTATGTGCCAATTTATAAACAGTTTTCTTAAAGCATCTTGAAATCTTTGTATTGCATATGTTGCTCATAGTGTTTCATTAGCATAAATCATTTCAGCAACTTGATAAATGTGTTTTTTATTTCTTCATGTCATTCAAGCAATCTGTTAGCGATCATCTCCTTTAACATTTCTTCCTCTTTTAAAACTAAAATTTCCTTCAGTCTTTCAATAGTCTCAATCTTTAAATAATGTTAAAATCTTTATCAATCTGTCTACCAGATAATTTCTATTGTTTGTAAGTCGCACTGTTTTCAACTATAACTCTTCTTTTGTTTCATGATGATTTATGATCTTATGTGTTGTTAGTTTTAAGCAAGTATAATGAAACTATTTTCTGACACATCCAAATTTTTAATAAAAAAAACTGTCATTAAAGTGAACTTTATTATTTGTATGTTCAAATAATAAACACATGACAGTCTTTTTTATATGAGAAAGGGAGGTTCTCATTTCAATATTTCAAATAAGGTAATATATAGTGATAAGCATTATCAAAGCAGATGGCTTTGACCTCGTTTTCACTGTAACCTCTATCGTATAATTTTTTGACAACATTTTGTGCATTGGCAATACTTTCTAAACCTTCAACCATACAAGGAGCATCATCTATATAATCCATAAAATCAAATCCTAAAGCAATATGTCTAATACCTACTTTGTTTTTAAGATAATCGATGATATTTATGAATTCATCTAGAGTTTGTTTCGTTTCATCTCTTGTAACAAACCAGCGAACTGGAATAGCCCCGATGAGCCCATTTTGAGAATACAAGACTTCTAAACAAGGATCACTTAAATGGCGATAATGATTGAAAAGACCTTTCACATTACTATGAGTTGCAACAATAGGTTTGTTAGAAATTCTGGCAATATCATAAAAGTTCCATTCACAGCAGTGTGAAACATCAATTGCCATATTGATATCATTCATTGCTATAATACATTCTTTACCTAAATCGGTTAAAGGTTTATTTCCAGCTTTTGCTCCGCATGCTAATGCATTATCATCATTCCAACATAAAGCAGCTAGTCTTACATGATGCTGATATAACCATTGAATCTTCCTTGTCACATCACTTTGGATACCGCATAAGCCTTCTAATGCGATAAAACATTGTATATCTTTAGAATTATCATATGAAAAATAAAGACTTTGTTCAATTTGTTGTTCAAGATAAAGAACTTGTGCTTGCATTTCTTTATATGTTTGTTGTCCTGTAAAACAACAAACAAGAGCTGTCATTTTTATTTCTCCAGCTTTCATTTTAGGATAATGATAATTATCTAAACGTTGAGGATCATCATATCGATGCTCATAAATATCAGTTCCAATATCATCATGGAGATTGCAGATTTTCATTTTGTTTCCTCCAATAAATCTAAAAATTGTTGCATTTGTTGTTGAATAGAGGCTAGTGATTGTTGCCAGAAATCTTTCTTTGTTAAATCAATTCCAGCTATTGCAGCAGTTTCTTCAACACTATGTGTTGTTGATGCACGTAGAAGATTTTGATAATTTGTAAAGAATGTTTGATCTGTTTGATACATAGTATAAAGACCTCTTGAAAATAAGGCACCAAATGTATATGGAAAATTATAATAAGCTATATCTGGAATATAATAATGCACTTTTGTAATCCAGCGATAAGGATGGAGGTATTTCTCATCAAGACCTTTACCTAAAGCTTTTTTTAAAGCCTGCAGCATTAATTGATTCAGATCTTCAGCAAATAAAAATCCTTTTTCAATATTCTTAAATACTGATTTTTCAAAAGTATATCTTGCATAAATATCACAAATGACTTGGCATAATGCAGAAAGTTGAATATCTAATATGATTGGTTTGTTATTTTGATCAGCTTTTTGATAGAATGAATTATAAATAATATTTTCATTAAACATTGAAGCTGTTTCAGCAAGTGGCATGCAGTATTTACGATTTAATGGGCGTTGATTTTCAATCATATGACCATGATAAGCATGACCTAATTCATGTGCCACTGTTACAACATCACTTAATGTTGAATTGTAATTAGTCATTAGTCGACTTTGTTTTATCCAAGCTAAATTTTCACAAAAAGCTCCTCCTTGTTTACCTTTAGTACTTGGATAGTCAATCCATTTCTCTGCGAATGCCTGCAATGTCATTTGATATAAAGAATTATCGACTTCTTTAAAGTATTGTAAAATGATATTTTCACATTCTTCAATCGTGAAGGAATAATGACATTCACCAATAGTTGCATAAATATCATACCATGGCATACCATTGTGATGACCTAATTTCTTAGCTTTGGTATAAAGAAACTCTTGAAAAATTGGCAAATACTCTTCAACAGATGACATCATAGCCTCCAATGTTTCTATTTGCATATCACTTTCTTTTAACATTTTATCTAAAGGATCTTTGTAGCCTTCTTGTTTTGATATATATAATTGTTGTTGTTTGATATTGTTAAGAGCAAATGAGAGTGGCTGTTCAATTGTTTTATAACAAGCTAATTCATTTAGAAATGCTTCTTTCCTTGTGCTTTGTTTTGGATGATGGCAGAGATTTTTAATTTGTGTTAATGTCATATCTTTACCTAAACATGTATGATGTGCTGTTGATGTTAAATGATAATACATATCACTCATAGATTTAAGTGTATAAGGATAAAGACTTGAAAGAATTTCTTGTTGTGAATTTTCTAATGTATATTTCTGTTTTTCACTTAATCTATGTAAATAATATTGATAATCTAAAATCATTTCATCATTAGAATCAATTGTGAGAGAACCAAGATGTCTTTGAATGGTTTCTATGAGTTGTATATTTGATGATTGTAATGTTGAGATTTTTTGTAATTCAGATATAGCTTTTTTGTTTTGTGAATCTATTGCTTGTATGAGTTGGGAATAGATTTTTAAACGATATCCATAGTCATATTCTTTTTCTAATAGTTGTAAACCTGTTTTGACTGATAACTCACTAGTACTCATTGT
Organism: Coprobacillus cateniformis; assembly: GCF_009767585.1. Lineage (NCBI taxonomy): Bacteria > Bacillati > Bacillota > Erysipelotrichia > Erysipelotrichales > Coprobacillaceae > Coprobacillus > Coprobacillus cateniformis. The sequence goes on along the minus strand of NZ_WSNW01000001.1, from coordinate 720,366 downwards.
TTGTATATAATTAGACATATCAGAATGTAATTTTTTATATATAGCAAAATCATTTCTATATGAGATATCTTGGTAATCTTTATATAATGCATCTAATGACCATTTATAATTCATAGATATTCCTCCTTTGCAAATATAAGTATAAATCAAAAGATATTTATATTATTGAAATCTTCTTCCTAATCATTAGGAAATAACATAAGTATATTTTTCCTAAGTGCTAGGAAAAACAGTTAAAAGAAGAAATCAGTAAACAAGTGTACAATAAGTATGGATTTGATAAGGGGTGAAAGGAATGGATGAATCAGTAAAGAAATGTTTCTTAATGATTTCAATTGTTGGAGAAGCGAAAGCAAGTTATATGAAGTCGATTAAAGAAGCAAGACATAATGATTTTGAAAAGGCAAAAGAGTTGATTTGTCAAGGTGATGATATGTTTTCACAAATTTATAGTATTCAAAATCAATTGACTCAAGAAGAAGTGAATGGGATTTTAAATGATTATCATCTTTTACTTATTCATGCACAAGATCAAGTCATGTCAGTAGAGCAGGTTAAGGTTTTTGCTCAAGAGATGAATGTTTGTTATCAGAGAATATTTGATCTAGAAAAAAAGATATTATAGGAGGAATAATGAAATGAAAAAAATTTATTTATTTTGTAGTAATGGGATGTCAACAAGTTTGTTGGCACAAAATATGCAAGATGTTGCTAATGCACATAATTTACCATTTGAAGTGAAGGCTTTTCCAATTGGAACATTAGGAGAAATTATTGAATCAAAAAATCCTGATTGCATTTTATTGGGACCTCAAGTAAAATATTTATTACAAGATACAGTTGATCGTTATGGTCAAAACGGAAAACCTATTACAGTCATTGATTCAAGTGATTATGGTTTGATGGATGGTGAAAAAGTATTAAAAACAGCAATTAGAGAAATGAAGAAAGCAAAAAAATAAAACTGGGATATTCTCAGTTTTGTTTGTTAAAGGAGGTTAAAAACATGTGGGGTATTATCGCAACTTGGCGTATGGCTGTAGAAGGTATTAGTGAAGCAAGTGAACTTTTAGAAAATCATGGTGATGCTGGAGCAGCAATTGAAACTGCAATTAGGGCAGTAGAGGATTTTGAATATTATAAGTCAGTAGGTTATGGTGGACTTCCTAATGAAAATATGGAAGTGGAATTAGATGCTGCTTTTATGGATGGAGATACTTTTGATATTGGAGCAGTTGCTGCTATTAAGGACTTTGCTAATCCAGTTTCTATTGCAAAACGATTATCAAAAGAAAAAGTGAATTGTTTATTGGTTGGTGAAGGAGCAGAAAAATTTGCTCATCAAGAAGGTTTTGAAAGAAAGAATATGCTTACAAAACGTGCAAAGATTCATTATAAAAATCGTGTTAAAGAAGTTCAAAATCAAACAATTAAGCCTTATGCAGGACATGATACAGTTGGTATGGTTTGTTTAGATATGAATGGAAAGATGACATCAGCAACATCTACAAGTGGATTATTTATGAAGAAAAAAGGGCGTGTTGGAGATTCTCCAATTGTTGGCTCTGGATTTTATGTAGATTCTCATGTTGGTGGAGCAAGTGCAACAGGATTAGGTGAAGACTTAATGAAGGGGTGTATTTCTTATGAAATTGTTCGTTTAATGAAAGAAGGAATGCATCCCCAAGCAGCTTGTGAAAAAGCAGTTAATGATTTAGAAAAAACATTAATAGAAAGAAGAGGGAGTGCTGGAGATCTTTCATTAATTGCTATGAATAATAAAGGAGAGTGGGGCGTTGCTACCAATATTGAAGGCTTTTCTTTTGCAGTCGCAACAGCTTTACAAAAACCTATTGTTTATTTAACAAAGCGTGTTGATGGGAAATGCCAGCATGAAGAAGCAAGTCAAGAATGGTTAGACAACTATATGAAAACAAGAATGGCTCCCTTAGAAGAAAAATAATATGGAAGAGAAAATTATTAAACAGGTTGAAGATATCTCTTTAGCGATGATTGAAGATATTAAAACAATTGTACGTTATCCAAGTGTAAAGTCTTTAGCTTCAAAGGATGCACCATTTGGGAAAGATATTGCTATAACTTTAGAAGAGACTTTGAAGTTGGCTGAAAGATTAGGGTTTCAAACAAAAAACTTAAATCATTATATTGGCTGGGCTCAGTATGGCGAAGGTGAAGATTATATAGGAGTTATTGGTCATTTAGATGTTGTTGAGGAGGGTGAAGGATGGAAACATCCACCTTTTAGTGGCTATGAAGAAAATGGCATTATATATTCAAGAGGTATTTTAGATAATAAAGGACCAATATTAAGTTGTTTATATGCTTTATATGCGTTAAAATTATTACAGATAGAATTAAAGAAACCAGTTCGTATTATTTTTGGTTGTGACGAAGAATCAGGATTTGAGGATTTAGAATACTATCTTCATTATGAAAAACCACCTGTTATGGGATGGACACCTGATTGTAAATATCCTGTTGTTTATGGCGAACGTGGGAGAGCAGTTATTGAAATTGCAACTGATGAAAAGAATTTGGATGAATTCTTAGCTTTTGTGAATACTTATTTTATGAATGCAAAACCTAATGGTGAAAGATTAGGTGTGGATTACCAAGATGAGGAATTTGGAATGAATGAGATGCGTAATTATCAATTGAAACATGAAAATCATCAAATGATATTTTCAGTGACTTTTTCTTATCCAGCAAGTGTTTCTCTTACAGAGATGATTCAAACCATTCAAAACAAAGCCAAAGATTTTCAAGTGACTTGTGTTCATCATTATCAACCAGTTCGTTTTGATAAAGAATGCCCAATGGTGAAATGTTTACAACAAGCATATGAAAGAATAACCAATGAAGATGGGACTCCTGTGACAACAACAGGCGGAACTTATGCAAAATTAATGCCTCATATTGTTCCCTTTGGACCTAGTTTTCCTGGCCAAAAAGGAATTGGTCATCAACCAAATGAATGGATGAGAGTTGAGGATATTATAACAAATGCAAAAATATACGCTCTTGGTATCTATTATCTTGCAAACATATAGGAGGTCAAGACATGGAAAGAATGATTGAAATTTGTTGTGGTAGTTATGAAGATGCATTAAATGCATATCGTGGCGGAGCATCACGGATTGAACTCAATAGTGGTCTTTATTTAGGTGGTTTAACACCAAGTTTAGGAACTCTTATTTTAACTAAGAAGAATACTGAGTTAAAGGTTATTACAATGTTACGACCAAGAGGTGCTGGATTTCATTATACAGATGATGAATTTGAGGTCATGAAGAATGATGCAGTCTTAATGATGGAACATGGGGCTGATGGCATTGCGTTTGGCTGTTTAGATGAAAATGGTCATGTTAATGTTAAACAGACTCAGCAAATTATTAATATCATTAAAGAATTTGATGGTGAAGTTGTTTTTCATCGTGCTTTTGATTGCGTTAAGGATCCTTATCAAACTATTGAGAAATTAATTGATATGGGAGTTCAACGTATTTTAACAAGTGGTTTAAAACCAAAAGCAATGGAAGGCAAAGAATTGATTAAAGATTTACAAATGAAATATGGTGATCAAATTGAAATCTTGGCAGGAAGTGGAATCAATGCTTGTAATGCATTAGAGTTGATGAATTATACTGGAATTACACAAGTTCATAGTTCTTGTAAAGATTGGGTCAATGATCCTACAACTCAATGTTATGATGTTACTTTTGGATATGCTGATGAGCCTCATGAAATGGATTATGATGTGGTTAGTCAAGAATTAGTGGAGAAGATTGTGAATAGTTTATGATAAGAAATCTAAGAAAAAATAAACGAATAAAATTATTAATTACATTTGTTTGTGTTATTGTTGCTGCTTTTTTACAAGCATATGTTATTCAAGTTTTTATTCAACCAGCTGATCTTCTTTCAAGTGGATTTACTGGTGTTGCTTTATTAATTGAAAAAATTACATCTACATATTTAGGGTTCTCTTTTTCAACTTCTTTAGGAATGATTTTGTTAAATGTCCCAGTAGCAATGATTTGTTATAAAAGTATTAGCCCAAAATTTACATTCTTTTCTTTATTAGAAGTATTCTTAGCGAGTTTCTTTTTAAGAGTTATTCATTTTTCTCCCATCTTTGATGATGTTTTGCTAAATATTGCTTTTGGTGGTTTTGCATATGGTTTATTGACAGTCGTTGCTTTAAGAGGAAATGCTTCAACTGGAGGAACTGATTTTATTGCTTTGTATGTTTCTAATAAGAAAGGAAAAGCAATTTGGGAATATGTTTTCTTATTTAATACAGTTATTTTAATTATTTTTGGTTTTATGTTTGGATGGGAACATGCGGGATATTCAATTCTTTTTCAGTTTATTTCTACACGTACAATTGATTCATTCTATCATCGTTATGAACGTGTTACTTTACAAGTCACAACAACGCATGCTCAAAAAGTTATTAATGCTTATGTACAACAGTATCGTCATGGTATTTCATGTGTTGATGCAATGGGGGGATATAGTCAAAAACCAATGAATCTTTTACATACAGTAGTATCTAGTTATGAAGTTCAGGATATTATTGATCTGATGCGAGAAGTTGATCCTAAAGTCATTGTTAATGTTTTAAAAACAGAGAATTTCTTTGGAGGTTTTTACCAAGCGCCTATAGATTAAAAAAGTTGAAGTCTTAAAGCTTCAACTTTTCTAATTGCATATAAACTCTTTGTATTTTACTAGGACAGTTTGATGTGTATTCGATTCCAAATGGTTTAATGATATCTAAAAACTTTGCATAACCTTCTCTTTGATCATGAACTTCAAATTCTAATTCATAGTCAATTTGCTGTAGATATGTGTTTTCATCTAATGATAACATCCCTTCTTTTAATTCGATATCATAGCGATGGGTTGTCAGTGAAAATTGTTGTTGTAATGTAGATGGATCTATGCCTTCTTTTCTTAAAATATTTATTACTTCATTATCAAGATAGTGTTGATTGAAAAAAGCATCTTTTTCTTTTTCAGATAATTTAATATTGCTTTCTAAGTGATGTCTATCAAGAGGTCTTTTGAGAGTCATTTCATAGTTATTATTTTTTTCTCTAATTCTTAACATATATTTCTTTTGTTTTAAGAGCGGATGTGTAAAATAATAGTTTGTTTGGATATACTCATGGTAATGAGGATAATGATTAAGCAATGTTTGAAATGTTTTTTGATCAAGTAACACTTTGTATTCTATTTCTATATGTTCTTTCATATTTATCACCAGACTCATTGTATCTTTTATTGATTAAAATTTCAATTAATATATAATAAAGAAAAGTGGGTGATTATTATGCATAAATATGCAATTATAAATAAACAGGATATATTATCTGAAAATTTAGCAGAGTCTTTAAAAAGCCATTTAAATGAATTTATGAGTTATGATGAAAAAAATCCTGAACTTGTGATTACAGTTGGAGGTGATGGAACAGTGTTGCACAGTGTCCATCAATATCGACATCAACTTGATACAGTTGCATTTGTAGGTATTCATACTGGAACATTAGGATTTTTAACAGATTATCAAAAAGAAGAGTATTTAGATTTAATAGCTGATATAAAAATGGGTGATTATCATATTTATAATCGTCATCTTTTAGATGTAATGACAAATAAAGATACTTATATTGCATTAAATGAATTGCGATTAGAGAATAATATGCGTTCTCAAGTTCTTGATGTATATATCAATGATGAGTTTTTAGAAACCTTTAGAGGAAATGGTTTATGTGTTTCAACAGCTTCTGGATCAACTGCATATAATAAATCTTTAGGTGGGGCTGTTGTCTGTTCTGGTGCTGGGATTATGCAGTTAAGTGAAATTGCTGGAATTCATCATAATGCTTATCGTTCTCTTGGTTCATCATTAATTCTGGATAAAAATGATACAATTCATTTTGAATCTCAGAATTTCCAAAATGCTGTATTAGGTATTGATCATCTTGTTTTTGACTTAAGAGATGTTGAGTATGTAGATGTGAAGATTGCTGCACAATACGCAAGATTTGCACAATTTAAACGTGTAAGTCTGATGGAAAGATTAAAAAGGGCTTTCTTAGATGTATAAAAGAGAGTTGATAGTGACTAAGGAAAATCATCAATTACGTATTGATGATTTTGCATATCAGCATCATATAAGTAGAAAAGCTTTGAAGGTTATTAAACAATGTGGAGATATTCTTGTAAACGGGGAACATCAAACTGTACGATATGTATTAAATGAAGGTGATTATGTTGTCTTCATATATCCACCAGAAGATAATCAGATTATTCCAGAGAATGTACCTTTATATATTGTTTATGAAGATGATTTTTTATTGATCGTTGATAAACCAAAAGGGATGGCATGTTTTCCAACCCGATCACATCCTTGTCAAACTTTAGCCAATGCACTAAGTTATTATTACCATTCAATTGAATTAGATTCTACTGTTCATTTTGTGAATCGTTTAGATAAAGATACTGCTGGATTGATGATGATTGCTAAATATCGAGAAATTCATGATATGATGTGTCAAAATATTCAGCATATTTATCGCCGTTATCAGGCACATGTTGAGGGTCAGGTTGAACAGGGTGTCATTGATTTACCTATTCATAAAGATGGTCAAAATATGCGTAGAATTATTGATGAAAATGGGAAAGATTCACGGACTTATTATCGTTGTTTAGAATATTCTGATGGGATTTCAAGAGTAGAATGTATTTTAGAGACAGGGCGTACTCATCAGATTAGAGTACATATGGCTGCTATTGGTCATCCCTTAATTGGAGATCTTTTATATGGTGGAAAACCTGGGACTTTTGATTTAGAAAGTATAATGATTGCTTTTGTGCATCCCATAACAAAACAAATAAAGGTTATAAAGAAAATGAGATTATCTTGTAAATAGAGAATCTCATTTTTCTCAAAATCAAAAGTTATTCACATATTTCATTTCTTTGAAGAAAATTCAATCCTTTCTAGTGAATATATAAGTATAGGAATGTTTTTTTATTGTTCATATGTTTTCATTAAGCAAATAATGTGCTATAATGTTTCTATGAACTCCTATAGAAATGGAGGTCTTATATTATGCGTCTTGCTACACCTCTCTTAAAGCCTGATGCAACCTTAAAGAATTTCTTTCACTACAAGAGTCGCTTTGCTGATATCATCAATCTTGTCTGCTTTGATGGTCAGCCTATCCTTTCAAGAAACTCACTGTCTAATGAGGATACAGATATGTCTACTGTTTTTGATTTTGATGAGCATCCAATCAGCTTCAATGCTTATCGGGATACTCTTGTGAAAGTGAGTGTTGGTGGTATCTATGCCCTCATTGCGATTGAAAATCAGAAGGCTATTGACTATCATATTCCAGTCAGAACATTTGTCTATGATGCGAGCAGCTATAAGAAACAATATCAAGATTATCTAGATGAAAAGAAGTGGAATAAAGAAGCTAAGTTGAAACTTATTCCCATTATTACAGTTGTTCTCTATTATGGAGAAAGAAAATGGAGTGGGCCAAGGACATTGCTGGATATGATGGAATTACCAGAAGAAATGAAAGGAATAATGAATGACTGGAATACTCATATTATAGACGTCAAGGAATTGGATGCAAGTTTGTTAACAGATAAGGATAATCGAGATCTCATAGAGGGGTTACAGATGTTTTATAAGTGGCAAGGAGATCTAGAGTTTTTTAAGGAAAGAAAGATGTCAAGAGATACAGCGATTGTATTGGCATCACTGGTAGATAAGGGAGAAGAGTTATTGAAAATAATCAGGAAAGAAGAGAAGGAGGAAATTGATATGTGCGAATCAATTGATAACTTTAGAAAGAAGGCAGTACAGGAAGGAATTACTCAAGGAATTGAACGAGGTATTACTCAAGGAATAGAACAGGGAATATGTCTAGTCATAATGAAGCAATTAAAGAAAAAGTTAGGATATTTATCATCAGAAGTCGTTACTATGATAGAGAACAGTTCAAGGGAGCAGCTAGAAAAACTAGCAGTTGAAATTGTATCAATTAAAGATGAGAATGATATATTAGCATTGCTTATGTCATAAGATTTTTATCAAGGAAAGTAAATGACCAAAATACTTATATTATAGGCATCAAAGAATTGAATGCAAGTTTATTAACAGATAAGGATAATCGAGAATAGTAGGTCTACAGATGTTTTATAAGGAGAAGAGAGATATAAGAAGCTTAAAGGAAAAAAAGATGTCAAGAGAAACAGCAAATGTTCTAGCATCATTGGTAGATAAGGGAGAAGAATTATTAAAGATAGTCAAGAAGGAAGAACAGGATCAAATCAATATATGTGAATCAATTGATAACTTTAGAAAGAAAGCAGTATGGGAAGGAATTGAACAGGGGATGTGTCTAACAATACTGAAACAGTTCAGCAGAACTTTCGATAGAAATATCTATGATGAATACAATGATCTACTGACATGACTTAAATCATAAGATATCAAAATAATTTTAAATAAAAGAAAACATGAGTTTGAGCTCATGTTTTTAAAATGATGTTAATCGATTTTTCAATATATTATTTTGACTATTCATATCAACAAGCATACCAATGGCAATCATATAAGACAATAAAGAAGAACCACCATTGGATATAAATGGCAAGGTAATACCAGTGATAGGAAGTAATCCCAGAATCATGCCAATATTCCAAACCTGCTGGAATATTAACATCCCAATAATACCCATAGTAAAGTATTTATCTCTATCATTGGTTGAATCAAAACCGATTTTTAAAATGACAACATCTAATGCAACAATTGCTGCAATTGTAATTAATCCACCAATATATCCAAAATCAGTCACAATAACAGCGAATATAAAATCAGTTTGAGCTTCAGGAAAAACTTTAATAACAGCTTGTATCCCATGTCCAAACCAGCCTGCTGTTCCATAAGATAATAACGAATAAAATAATTGATATCCCTCTTTTCCAACAGTCCCCTCAGGATCCACCCAACCATAGAAACGGTCTAATTTATGTCCACTGATAATTTTAGAGAAAATATCTGGTTGATAAATAAAGAGATAAGCGCCTATACCAACAACCAGTGCAATAACGATAATACCTACTGTAAACCATTGTCCCCTTAAGCCACTGGAGAAAAGAACAAAGAGAACACCAACTAAGATAATCAATACAACACCTGTATCATTTTGCAAATAAACAAGAAATGCTGGTGGAATCACAACAGCCATACACTTGATTATGTATTTCACTTCAGTTTCAAAAGTTCTCACCAAGTAATAATCATTATAATCCTTAGTTATTTTCGCTAAAGCAATAACAATAGCTATCTTCATAAATTCTGAAGGCTGTAAACTAAATCCAGGAATATTATACCAGGAAGTTGCACCATTTACATAAGATGCTAAAGGAACGATATGTTTTCCTAAGAATCTTGTATAAACAATATGGTCAATAGCAAGACCTGCTAGTAGAACCATTAAAATACCATATATAATCCATATCTTATCATAAATTTGTTCATTTCCTACTTTATAGATAATAAAGATAATAATTGCTGAAATAAGATAGAAGAGTCCTTGTTTTAACCAAAGTGTTTCAGGACTACTTACTTTGGAGATTAAAGGAGTTGCATTAAAGATTGCAAAACAACTAATACAGGCCAAGATAAAAACAATGGGGATAAGAGGTTGCTGCAGACATAATTTTTTTAGCCTTTCCATTAAGATGCTCCTTTCTTTTTTTTTCTTATTATAGTATACTATAAAAAACAAATACTTCAATCAAAAAAGGATGTGAATATATGGAAATTGAATATGTTTTAATATTTATTGGAGTCATTTTAGCACTTCTATTACTTTATTTTGGCTTTACACGATTAATCAAAAATAAAGAATTGAATAATAAAGTTATGTCTACAATAGATATAAATGCTTTGCTCACAGCATTAGGTGGAAGAGATAACCTAACTGATGTGAAAAGTTCTCCATCAAAGTTAACTGTTGCTTTAAAAAATCATGACTTAGTAAAAGTAGAAGATATTCAAAAATTAGGTGCAAGTGGAATTGTAGAAGGCAAAGAGAATCTATCTATGATTTTTGGAAAACAATCATCACTTATTGCCGAGGATTTAAAGAGATATTTATAAGCAGATTTGAATCTGCTTTTTCTTTTTAATTTATCTTGTGAAAAAATTATAGAGCAAATAGATAGACGAATGAAATGATATTTGTTATAGTGAGGGTGTCACATGAACCGAACCTAATTTAAGGATTCTCAAACATGAAAAAATCATCAAAAAAAGTAATTTTTTTCATTGTGTAGGTGTATTAAGAGTGCTATAATGGGTGAGGAATTTAATTTCAAGGAGGAAACAGAAAACATGTTAGAAAAAGAACAATGGAAAGGCTTCAAGGGGAGAATTTGGAAAGAAGAAGTTAATACTCGTGATTTCATCCAACAAAACTACAAACCTTATGATGGTGATGCATCATTCTTAGCTGAACCAACAGAAGCTACTAATAAATTATGGGGAAAATTACAAGAACTTCAAAAAGAAGAACGTGCTAAAGGTGGAGTTCTTGATATGGAAACTCATATCGTATCAGGATTAACTGCTTATGGTGCTGGATACATTGATGAAAGTATGAAAGATTTAGAAGCAGTTGTAGGTCTTCAAACTGATAAACCATTAAAAAGAGCATTTATGCCTTATGGTGGTATTAAAATGGCTGAACAAGCTTGTGAAACTTATGGATATACACCAGATCCTCAATTACACAAAATCTTTACTGAATACCATAAAACTCATAACCAAGGTGTTTTTGATGTTTATACACCAGAAATTAGAAAAGCTCGTCGTAATAAAGTCATTACAGGACTTCCTGATACTTATGGACGTGGACGTATCGTAGGTGATTATCGTCGTGTTGCTTTATACGGAATTGACTTCTTAATGGAAGAAAAATTAAAAGATTTCAATAACTGCGGAAGTGGATCAATGAAAGAAGACATTATCCGTAAACGTGAAGAAATTGCTGAACAGTACAAAGCATTAGCTGGTATGAAAAAAATGGCAGAAGCTTATGGATTTGATATTTCTCAACCTGCTAAAGATGCAAAAGAAGCTGTTCAATGGTTATACTTTGGATATTTAGCTGCAATTAAAACTCAAAATGGTGCTGCTATGTCAGTAGGACGTGTTTCTACATTCTTAGATATCTATATTCAAAGAGACTTAGATAATGGAACAATTACAGAAGAACTTGCACAAGAATTAATTGACCATTTCGTTATGAAATGTAGAATGGTAAAATTTGCAAGAATTCCTTCTTATAATCAATTATTCTCTGGTGACCCAGTATGGGCTACATTAGAAGTCGCAGGACTTGGAACTGATGGTCGTTCAATGGTTACTAAAAACGATTTCCGTTTCTTACACACATTAGAAAACATGGGACCTTCTCCTGAACCAAACTTAACTGTATTATACACAGCTGCATTACCAAAACCTTTCAAGGATTATGCTGCTAAGATTTCTGTTGATACAAGTTCAATTCAATATGAAAATGATGATGTTATGAGACCTGTATGGGGAGATGACTACTCAATTTGTTGTTGTGTATCTGCAACTCAAACTGGTAAAGAAATGCAATTCTTTGGTGCACGTGCTAACTTAGCAAAATGCTTGTTATATGCTATTAATGGTGGTATTGATGAAAAATCTAAAGATCAAGTTGCTCCTAAATACCGTCCAATTACATCTGAATACTTAGATTATGATGAAGTTATGGAAGCTTATGACCAAATGATGGAATGGTTAGCTGACATCTATGTAAATACATTAAACTTAATTCAATATATGCATGATAAATATTATTATGAAGCAGCTGAAATGGCTTTAATTGATACTGAAGTAAGACGTACATTCGCAACTGGTATTGCTGGATTCTCTCATGTTGTAGATTCAATCAGTGCTATTAAATATGCAAAAGTAAAAACTATTCGTGATGAAGATGGTCTTGTTATTGATTATGAAACTGAAGGAGACTTCCCACGTTATGGTAACGATGATGACCGTGCAGATGATATCGCAGTATGGTTACTTGGAACTTTCTTAACTAAACTTAAGAAACATCATACTTACCGTGATAGTGAACCAACAACTTCAATCTTAACAATTACTTCTAACGTTGTTTATGGTAAAGCTACTGGAGCATTACCTGATGGACGTAAAGCTGGAGAACCTTTAGCTCCTGGTGGAAACCCATCTTATGGTGCAGAACAAAATGGTTTATTAGCTTCATTAAACTCTGTTGCTAAACTTCCTTATGAATGGGCTTTAGATGGTATTTCAAATACACAAACTATTAACCCTGATGCATTAGGTCATAATGAAGAAGAACAAGTTAATAACTTAGTTCAAGTATTAGATGGATACTTTACTCAAGGTGCTCATCACTTAAACGTTAACGTTTTCGGAAAAGAAAAATTATATGATGCAATGGAACATCCAGAAAAAGAAGAGTATGCAAACTTCACAATTCGTGTATCTGGATATGCTGTTAAATTCATTGACTTAACTAGAGAACAACAACTAGATGTTATCGCTAGAACTTGTCATGATCATATGTAATTATTGACATAAATAAAATTAAGCAGCCTCTATAATAGAGGCTGTTTTTATAGGAGAATATAATGGAAAATATAAAAGGTAGAATTCATTCTATTGAAAGTTTTGGCTCAGTAGATGGGCCAGGAGTAAGATATATTTATTTCTTGCAAGGCTGTCCATTGCGTTGCCAATTCTGTCATAATCCTGATACTTGGGGATCACAAAAATATCAAGAGATGACTCCTGAAGCTGCCTTGAAGCAGGCTATGAAATACAAGAGTTATTGGGGTGAAAAAGGTGGAATAACAATTAGTGGTGGAGAACCATTAATGCAAATGGAATTTATATTAGAATTATTTAAACTTGCTAAGAAAGAAAATATTAATACTTGTATTGATACAAGTGGCGGATGCTTTACAAGAAGTGAGCCCTTCTTTTCTCAGTTTCAAGAACTAATGAAATATACTGATTTATTATTGGTAGATATCAAGGTTATGAATGAAGAAAAACATAAGTTGCTTACAGGAAAAGGGAACCAGAATATATTAGATATGACAAGATATTTATCTGAAATAGGAAAACCTGTTTGGATTAGACATGTTCTTGTTCCTGAAAGAAATGATTATGATGAGGATTTAGAAGAGTTAAATGAATTTATAAAATCATTAAAGAATGTTCAAAGAGTTGAAGTTCTCCCATATCATACACTAGGAACATTCAAATGGAAAGAACTCAATATTCCTTATGCTTTAGAAGGAATCAATCCACCACATCAAGAACGTATTGATAATGCAAATCAATTACTTCATACACAAGATTATCAAGGGTTTAAAGATGAAAATGAATGATGTTTATCATTCATTTTTTGTTATTTAAGAATGATACCATTATAATTACTGATTTCTTTTCAAGTATCAATGGAAAAAATAAGTTTATATGGATTTGTTAAAAGTTCTTTGTTATAAAGAATATAATTGTTAAAATATAAATAGGTGATAGATATGAGGAAAATATTATATGCTTTTATAATTCTAACTATGCTACTAGGATGTGTGCAAAAACCACTTGTAGATAATGAAAATATAAAAATTATTGTTGCAAGTGATATTCATTATTTCTTAAAAGATTATTATAAGGATTGTGAATGGTTTGAAGAAAACATGTTGTATGGAGATGGCAAAATGGTGACATATGCTGATGAAATTTTAGATGTTTTTATTCAAACGATAAAAGAGATAAAGCCCAATCTTGTTATATTAACAGGTGACTTATCTTTTAATGGTGAGAAAGGGAGCCATGAAGCTTTAGCAAAAAAACTATCTGTACTTAAAGATGATCATATTGATGTTGCAGTTATACCTGGAAATCATGATGTAGATTATATTTATGCAAAGGGTTATGGAAAAGAAGATTATTTTGATGTAGATAATGTCAATGCTGAAGAATTTAGAGCTATTTATAAAAATTTAGGTTATCAATATCAGAAACATGATGATTCATTAAGTTATCGTATTGAGTTAAATAAACACTACTCTCTATTAATGATGGATTCAACAGCTCATGAATTAACTGGTTCAGGATTAGATATTGGAGGTTATTTTACAGATTCAACAATGAAATGGTTAAAAGATCAGCTCAAGGATATTCAAGAAAATAATAAGATTCCTATTATTGCAATGCACCATAATCTTGTTAATCACAATGAATTGCTGGGAGGACGTTATACAATTAAAGATAGTGAAAAAATTGCAGAGTTGTTTCATAGTTATAAAGTCCCATTTGTTTTAAGTGGACACATTCATTGTCAGAATATAAAGGAAATCAATGGTATTTATGATATAGCATCTTCTTCAATATTAAATGCTCCTTTACAATATGGGGTTATTGAATTGAATAATCAAAAAATGAATTATCATACAGAGTCACTTAAAATTTCTAGAGATGCAAATGAATATTTTGATCTCGTGTCTTCTACACATTTTGCAGAAGATTTTGAGAGAGTCAAAGATACAAAGATAAGAGAACTTATGAAAGCAGTAATTGTGAAAGCGAATAGGTATTATTTTACTGGGAATATGAAAGAGCATAAAGATGAAATTATGAATATGGAAGGATATAAATATTATTTTCAAAAAGAAGTTGAAAAGATATCTTTTTATAAAGATTATTTAGAAAGCTTATTAAGTGATGAAGGTAATCACCAACAATTATCCATAGAGTTTGAATAAAGGCTTTTTATTTCATTTTAGACATGATAAAATAGATACGAGGTAGTTAGTTATAAAGAGGAGGAAAATTTGATGAGATTAGGAGCTATTGAAGCTGGTGGTACAAAATTCGTTGTTGCAATTGGAGACGAAAATGGAAATGTTTTAGAAAGAGATGCTTTCCCTACAACATCACCTGAAGAAACTGTACAAAATATTTTTAAATTCTTTGATGGAAAAGATATCGAAGCATTAGGGTTAGGATGTTTTGGACCTATTGATCCTGATTTAAAGAGTCCAACTTATGGATACATTACAACAACACCAAAACCAGGATGGACGAATTATAATATTGTTGGAGCAATTCAAGAACATTATCCTGGTTTACCAATTGGATTTGATACAGATGTTAATGGTGCAGCATTAGGAGAAGCATACTTTGGTGCAGCGAAAGGTTTAGATAGTGCATTGTATTTAACAATTGGAACAGGTATTGGTGGTGGAGCCATTGTTGAAGGAAATCTTGTTCATGGTTTACTTCATCCAGAAATGGGTCACATGATGTTAACAGTACGTGAAGATGATCAGTATGCTGGAAAATGTCCATACCATGGAACTTGTTTTGAAGGTTTGGCTGCTGGACCAGCAATTGAGGCAAGATGGGGAGTCAAAGGAAATGAACTTGATGAAAATCATCCTGCATGGGATTTAGAAGCATGGTATATTGCTCAAGCTTTGGCTATTTATGTTCTAACAATTTCACCAAAGAAGATTATTCTTGGAGGAGGAGTTATGCATCAAAAACAATTGTTCCCTATGGTTCATAAATATTTGCAAGAGAGATTGCATGGATATATTCAAAAAGATGAAATAACAACGGACAAAATTAAAGAGTATGTTGTTTATCCAGGATTAGGTGATAATGCAGGTGTTTGTGGGGCATTGGCACTTGCAAAAATGGCAAAAGAAAGATAAGGGAGAAATCCCTTTTTCTTTTTTGAAAAATGTGTATAATGAGATGTTGAGGTAGAGTGATAAGAAAATAGAATAAATAATGATTGATAAAATATGTTAAGACAAACTGTCGATAAAGAAAATTTCCTGGGAAATAATGATGAAATGAATGCTTTCATGTATGATTATCTTGGTTAAAGTAGAATTATGTTTAACTAGTCAATAATGCTAAGGAGCAGATATAAACTTTATATATATTTTTTATGATTGATTTAAATATAGCGAAAAAATAGAAAAGTGAGAATCATTTACATATATAAAAATGTAACAAAGAGTGCAAAGAAATATATATAGAAAGCAAACGTAACAGATAAAAACAAAGAAAGTCTATATAACTGTTTGGTCATGTCTAAATTGACAGAAAGTGACTGATTAGAACCCATATATATTGCCATTTTAGTGAAATGCAACCAATAGTTTCGGGCATTCAATCTAAAATATGTAGCCGCAACTTGATGATTTTATCTATAATATGGGTGCAAGGAGGAGAGGAATTATGAATATAGAAATTGCAAATAAATTATTACAACTTAGAAAAGAGAAAGGTTATTCACAAGAAGCCTTAGCTCAAGAATTAGGAATTAGTCGCCAGGCAGTGAGTAAATGGGAAAGAGCAGAAGCTTCTCCTGATACAGATAACTTGATTGAATTAGCAAAGTTATATGGTATTTCTTTAGATCAATTATTATTACATGAACCGACTGAAACAGAAGAAACAATATCTGATAAAACTGAAGATATGAAAGAGAGTCAAGAAGAGTATGCATATAAATATGAAGATGGGGATGAATATGTTCATGTTGGTTTTGATGGTATTCATGTCAAAGATGATGAAAGTGAAGTTCATGTTTCATGGAAAGGTATTCATGTTATTGATAGAAATGGTGATGGTGTTAATATTGGGGATAAAGGTGTTTATGTAAATGGTGAAAGAAAAGATTGGAATGATGATTGGACAGACTTTAAGCATAATAAAAAATATGATTTTCCATTTGGATCAATCTTATTTATTGGTTATTTGATTTATGGTGTAATGACAGGCATTTGGCATCCTACGTGGATTGTTTTATTGACATTACCATTATTTGATAGTTTAATTACAGCTTTTCGTAAGAGAAAATTTTCAAACTTTGCATATCCAGTTTTAACACTTATGATATTTTTATGGTTTGGTTTTGAAAATGGATTATGGCATCCTGCATGGATTGTTTTCTTGACAGTTCCTTGTTATTATGGAATCGCTCACTATATTGATTATAGATAAAACTTCATAGGAAGTTTTTTTCTTTATATGTTGACATATAATACTATATGTCGTATAGTATTATATGAAAAGAAGGTGATAGGATGATTTTTAATACGGGTGCTGCTTTAT
The DNA here is from genome assembly GCF_009767585.1 of Coprobacillus cateniformis. NCBI lineage: Bacteria > Bacillati > Bacillota > Erysipelotrichia > Erysipelotrichales > Coprobacillaceae > Coprobacillus > Coprobacillus cateniformis. Next base: position 703,088 of record NZ_WSNW01000001.1, on the reverse strand, counting down.
TAGATGCAGTTGTTCTATCAGTTGTCTCTAGGGAAAAGGAAGGAACATATGGTTATAAAATAACACAAGATGTTCAAGCGGTTATTAGTGTGAGTGAATCAACACTCTATCCTGTTTTAAGAAGACTTCTCAAAGATGGCTGTTTAGAAAGTTATGACCAGGAATTTCAAGGACGTAATAGGCGATATTATAAAATTACAAGTGCGGGAATCGTTCAACTTAATATGTATAAACAAGAATGGTTTGATTATATAACAAAAATTAATAAGTTATTTGATGGGGGAAATCAAGATGGATAGAAAAAAATTTATGAAAGAACTTGAGTATCTACTTCAAGATATTAGTGATGAGGAAAGGCAAGAAGCATTGTCTTTCTATGAGAATTATTTTGATGAAGCTGGGAAAGAAAACGAACAAAAGGTTATTGATGAATTAGGAGATCCTAGTCGAGTAGCAGCTATTATTAAAGATGGATTAAAGGGGAAATTTGATGAAGGTATTCATGTTGGAAACAGTGGTTTTACAAATGATGATTATCAAAAGAATTATGAAGTCATTGATGCAGATAGTAAAGAAACAAAAAAGACTCGTAAGGAGACGGGGAATTTTAGAAATCGTTGGAATGAAATGCATTCTACTGATCGTTTGATTCTCATTGTTATAGCAATTTTTGCTTGTCTTCCAGTGTCAGCGATAGTTTTTGGAACATTCGGAACTCTATTTGGTTTTGGATTTTCATTCTTTGGTATATTCATATGTTTAATATTTGGATTATGGATTATTACATTTATTTTACATGTTCTTGCGATTGTTTTTATGATTGTGGGATTTATACATTTATTCACATTGCCAGGCGCTGGTCTTATTTATATGGGAATTGGATTTGTCCTTATGGCATTAGGAACAATATTTGGGAAGATGGCAGCATGGTTCTTTAAGGATTGTATTCCTGGGATAGCAAATGCCATAGCAGATGGACTTGGAAAGATCTTCCGTCCAAGAGGTGTGTAGTATGAAAAGAATATATACAATATTGATATGTTTGGGTGTAGGTATCTGTTTGATTTTTGCTGGTATAAGTGTGAGTGGTCTAAATGAAGTATCTAATTTCAATTTTTTACGCTCATGGAATTTTCGATGGCATTATAAAAGTGCTGACAATATTCAATATAGATCATCATCTTCAGTAGATAGATTAGAAATCAATGTTCATAAAGGAAATATTCAATTTTCTGAAAAAGATTCACTTCAGGATATTGAAATTTATGCAAGTGATATTTATAATGGTTTTGAAATCTATCAAAAAGGTGATCGCATTGTGATAGATCAACCACATTATTGGCTAAGTTTCGGAGGATATGATACTGCCCAAATTCAAATTAATGTTCCAAAAGGATATAATTTGGATAAAATAGAAGTGAATATGAGTGCTGGTTCAACAAAAATAAATGGGTTAAAAGCAGAAAAGATTGAAGCTAATGCTGCTGCAGGACGATTGGTGTTAAATGATTTAGAGTGTAAAGATTTTGAATTAGATGCAAGTATGGGAACCGCAAAAGTGAGTCGATTAACATGCGAGAATAAAACATCTATTCAAGTTGGTGCTGGTCAAGTATCTGCCTCATTAACAGGATATGAAAGTGAATATAATTATAAGGTAGATGTTGGTTTAGGTAGTGTATCCATAGGTGATAATCATTTTTCTGGTATCACTGATCAAAAAATGAATCATGGAACAACCCAAAAATTAATTGATGTTGATTGTGCTTTAGGAAAAGTCAATGTAAGAACGGAGGATTAAAAAATGACTAAGAGATTATATAGATCAAAAAGAGACGTTATGATTTGTGGAGTATGTGGTGGTATTGCTGAATACTTTGATATTGATCCAACAATTGTAAGACTTGTAGCAGTTGTACTTGTTTTTGGCTGGGGATCAGGATTGATTGCTTATTTAGTCGGAGCTATCATTATTCCTAAAAATCCATATCAATAGGGCTATTGTATAGCCCTATTTTTATATATAAAAAAGCTATCAACTAAGATAACTTTATGGAACAATAATACAGAGTGCTTTATTTTTTGTTGTGACATGAATTGGGAAATGAGTACCTTCCTCTCCATCAATGTCATATATAATGTTTTTATCACATTCAATTGTTATTTCATGGGCCTGAACATAACGAATAAATGGACTTTTTTCATGAGTACTTAATTTATAATCTTTGAATAAAGAGAGCATATCAGTTGTGGAACATTTTTTAATAATTAGTAAATCCAATTGTCCATCTTGAATATCAGCATGAGGTGTAATGGCTTTAAAACCACCAACCTGTGAGGTGTTGGTAATCATGAAAAGACGAGCATCTTCTTCAAATTCTTCATTTTCAGTTTTGACTTTGAGATGAAGAGTTGTACTTAGTTGTGAAGGTAATTGTCGAATTCCACTGATATAATATGCAAGTGGACCAAATCTTTCTTTCTCAGCTTTTGTGACTTGAAAACTAATATCACTAAACATTCCTCCAGCAATAACATTAGCAAAATAACTGTCATTAACTTGCCCCACATCAACTTTCATTATTTTCATGTTTTCAATCATTTGAATAAATTGATGAGTTGATTGTGGCAGATTTAAATGATTAGCAAAATCATTAACGGTTCCACCAGGTAAGATAGCAAGAGGTATATCAAATTCTTTTTCTACAATTCCACTAATAATTTCATTGACAGTACCATCACCACCAACACTGACTAAAAAATCATATTCATGAGGTTGTATTTCTAAAACACGATGATAGGCATCATGTTTTTTTTGTGTATAAAAAACATCAACATGATTTATAATTTTCTTGAGAATCATTTGACCAATCAATTGATCTAACTTCTTTTGAATTGTTTTTGTTCCAGAACTCGGATTTATAAGAAATAAACAGCGCATAAAAACACTCCCTTTGTTATATTTTATCATAAATATAGAGAAAAAGAAGATAAAACCCTAAAAAGGCATATCTTCTTTTGCATAAACATTATTTCTAATCAATCTTAATAATAACTCTAATCCTTTTTTCATCATTGTTATTGATACAAATTCAAATGGACCATGACAATTGAAACCACCAGTTCCAAGATTTGGACAAGGTAAACCTTTATATGATAACATAGCTCCATCTGTTCCTCCACGAATAGGAACTATTGTAGGATTAAGCCCAACATCATTCATTGCAATTTCTACTTGTTCAACAATTTCTGGAGTGTCTTTGATAATATCTTTCATATTCAGATATTGTTCATGCATTGTGATATGAACAAGTTCATAACCATAACGACTATTTAAGAATGCTTGAATACGTTTGAAATCATTTAACTGATCTTTTAATTCAAGAAAATTATGATCTCTAACAATGTATTCTAAACGTGTTTTTTCACATGTTCCTTGAACATGATGGAGGTGATGAAAACCTTCATAACCTTCAGTATGTTCAGGGGTTTTGTGCTGAGGCAATAATTGGTCAAATTCAATTCCAACAGATAATGAATTCACCATCTTGTTTTTGGCACTTCCTGGATGAATACTTTTTCCAGTGATTTCTACAAGGACTTGATAAGCATTAAAGTTTTCAAAGTATAATTCATTGATATGACCACCATCAATTGTATATGCATAATCTGCCTGGAATGTATCCAAATCAAAATGCTCAGTACCACGTCCAACTTCTTCATCAGGCGTAAAAGCAATTTGAATATCGTTATGTTTGAACTCAGGGTGTTTATACATATATTCTGCTAAACTCATAATAATTGCAATTCCCGCTTTATCATCAGCGCCTAATAGTGTTGTTCCATCAGTTGTAATAATATCATGACCTATAACTTCATTTAAATCTGGGAATTCTTGTGGATCAAGTACCATATCTTCATTAAGCGAAATACGAGATCCATCATAATTTCTGATAATTTGTGGATGAACATTTTCTCCACTTGCATCAGGTGATGTGTCCATGTGTGCAATCAGTCCAATGACATCTCCCTGATGATTATTATTTGAGGGAATTGTGCCATAAATAACTCCAAATTCACTCATATGTACATTTTCCAGACCTAATATTCGCATTTCTTCAATAAGGAATTCTGCCAATTCTAATTGATTCTTTGATGAAGGTGAAGTTGTAGAATAAGGGTCTGATTGAGTATTAAAACTTATATATTTCAAAAATCTATTTTCTATTTTCATAAATGATCTTCCTTTCTTCTACATATTATAACAATATTTGCAAATGACCACAATATAATTGTAATTATACTAGCCAAAAGCATTTTTTCTCTTTATAATGGTGAATGGAGGTTTTGTGGATGAGTAAATTTTACGCAGTGAAAAAAGGACGAAAAACTGGAGTTTTTTTAACTTGGGCTGAATGTGAACAACAAGTTAGAGGATTTAAAGGCGCAATATATAAATCATTTTCTTCACGAGACGAAGCAATGACTTTTTTGAGTGATCAGCCAAAGGTGATGACAGGTGATGGCTTAATAGCTTATGTGGATGGCAGTTATAATGTTAAGACTCACGAATATGGTTATGGTTGTGTTCTCTTGTATGGACAAAATGTTATTGAGCAATTTAATGGTAAAGGTCATAGCGAAGATTATGTAACAATGAGAAATGTTGCAGGAGAAATCATTGGAAGTGAAATGGCCATTCGTTACGCTATAAAGCATGGATATCAATTTATTTGTATCTATTATGATTATGAAGGAATTGAGAAATGGGCAAATGGTTTATGGAAAGCCAATAAAATAGGAACTCAGGCATATCAAAGATTTATTGAAGAAAGTCGCAAAAGTATTGATATATCATTTGTAAAAGTGTTAGCACATAGTGGAGATGTATATAATGATGTTGCTGATGCTCTTGCAAAAAAGGCAGTGGGTATTTCATGAGTGAAAGAATAACTGTTTTTGATATTGAAGTCTTAAACCAGGATCCAGCAAGTGTATGTGCGATTGGTATTGTTGAATTACTTGATCAGCAAGTTATTTCTACATATTATTCATTGGTAAAACCCAGAAATTTAAGTTATGATGTTTACAGATACAAAGTCCATAAAATAAAAACCAAATCATTACTAAAAGAAAGACCATTCCAAGATGTCTGGAAAGATATTCATCACTATTTTGAAAATACAATTGTTGTTTCTCATGATATTCAAGGAGATATGATGAATTTACGAGCTGTTTTAAAACAAAATCATATATCATATCCTCATCTTTATATGTCATGTACAAATGTTTTGGCTCATCTTGTTTATCCTGATCTTCATAAGTATAATGTAAAAGAACTTTCTCAGATGATAGGCTTTGAATTTCAGGCTCATCATGCTTTGGATGATGCAAAAGCATGTGCACAAATTCTTATAGAGATGTTAAAATATGAACATTGTGAAACGCTTCAGGAATTACACCAACGATTTCATTTGGATTTTGGTGAGATGAAAGAGAACTATTATCGGAATATAATCTCAGCTGAGATTGCTCCACAGTTAAGGGAGTTATCACAACGTGAAGATGCATTTTTATATCATCAGTTTGTTTGTTTTACTGGAAAGTTATCTATGCCTAGAGAACTTTTAGAAGAAAAAACAAAACAGGTAAGTGCGCTTGCCACTCAACAAGTGAGTACCCAAACTAACTATCTAGTCATTGGAGGAAAGGGTTATCATAAAGTTCGTTTTGGTAATGAAAATAAAAAGGTAAAAAAGGCTATTCAATTGATGAAACAAGGGCAAGATCTTCGTATTGTTCATGAGAACGAATATTTAAAACTGTTAGAATCTAAAAAATAAGAACTTATTCTCAATGAAAACAATTTCATGAGGATAAGTTTTTTGAATATCTATGCAATTTTTCTAATTATCTTTCTTTTTTCTTTATTTTTAAATGATATGATATATCAGTGTATTTCATACAACTCTTCATATCATATGTATTTAGAACATTGAATTTGTCTTCGCATGATTGCATGACATGTAAAATTAGTGTATAATTTTGTAGATTTTAAAGGAGTGTTTATGAAGAAAAAAAATCTTAAAAAAATGAAAAAGCAAATTGCTGGGGCTCTCACTGTTTTATTTCTAGCTATTGCTCAATTTGTTTATACTGAATACTTTGCTCCAAAACCAAGTTCACCAGAACGTCAAATTGTGACATTAGATAAGTGTGTAGATGGTGATACAGCTTGGTTTAAGATCTCAGGAGAACGTGTAAAATCTCGTTTTCTTTATATTGATACACCTGAATCAACAAATAAAAAAGAGTATATGGGAAAAGAAGCTAGTGAGTATACAAAAAATCAACTTCAAAATGCATCAAGTATAGAAATAGAATTTAATGCTGATGGGGATCAATATGATAAATATGATCGCGCATTGTTATGGGTTTTTGTAGATGGACAACTTTTACAGGAAAAAATAGCAAGAGCAGGTTTTGTAAAGAAATACTATGATTATGGATATGATTATAAATATAAAGATATAATTATTAAAGCAGATGAAGAAGCTCGAAAAGAAAAAGTCGGCTTATATCAATAGGAGGGTATTTATGAAAATAAGAATAGCAACATCCAAAGATGCAAAAAGTATTCAGAAAATCTATGCTTACTATGTTCAAAATACAAATATTACTTTTGAATATGATGCACCAAACTTTGAAGAAATAGAGAGAAGAATAAATAACACATTACATCAATATCCATATCTTGTGGCTATTGAGAATGGTGAAGTGATTGGATATGCGTATGCATCACGTTATAGTGCCCGTAAAGCTTTTGATTGGGATTGTGAGTTATCCATATATATTAAAGATGGGTTATCACGAAAAGGATGTGGGACAAGGCTTTATAAGACTTTATTGAGTTTATTGAAGAAGATGAATGTTAAAAATGTTTATGCTTGTATTACGCATCCAAATGCTAACAGTGAAAGATTTCATGAAGTTTTTGGTTTTCAAGTTGTTGGTATTTTTCAAAATTGTGGATATAAGTTTAAAAAATGGCATGATGTTGTATGGTTAGAAAAAAAGATTGGTGATTATCATGAAGTCTCTGAATTTATTCCTTTTTCTGCCTTATCATCAACAGAAATTGAATTATCTTTGAACGATTGATATGTTCAATACAGGAATAATATGGTATGATAATGACTAGAGGTGAGAAAGTGGATACTTTAATTATAGGATGCGGTTTTGCAGGTGGAGTCGTTGCTCGGGTTTTAGCAGAACGTGGAGAGAAAGTGAAAATTATTGAGAAAAGAAATCATATTGGTGGAAACTGTTATGATGAGTATGATGAATATGGTGTACTTGTTCATAAGTATGGTCCACATATTTTTCATACCAATAATAAGGAAGTTTTTGATTTTTTATCAAGATTTACGAAATGGTATGATTATCAGCACGAAGTTGTTGGTGATGTTTATGGTAAGATTATTCCTATACCATTTAATTTGAATACATTAATGATTGTTTTTGGTGAAGAAAGAGGACAATCTTTAAAGCAGGAATTAATTGATACATATGGGGAAAATGCGAGAGTTCCTATACTAGAACTTCAAAAAAGTTCTTCAAAAGGAATTCAAGAGGTTGCACAGTATGTTTATGAAAATATTTTCTTAAAATATACAATGAAACAGTGGAATCAAAAGCCTGAAGAAGTTGATCAAAGTGTGACAGCACGTGTTCCTGTTTTGATTTCTTATGATAATCGTTATTTCCAGGATACATATCAAGGTATGCCAGAAGAAGGTTATACGAAGTTATTTGAAAAGATGTTGGATCATGAAAATATTGAAATAGAGTTAGGAAAAGATGCTAAAAATTTAATATCTTTTGATTTTGATAATCGAAAGATTTATTATCAAGGTCAAGAGTTTTTAGGTCATATTATTTTTACAGGTGCAATTGATGAGTTTTTTGATAATTGTTTAGGTCAATTACCATATCGTTCATTACGCTTTGATTTTGAACATTATTCACAAGATGATTATCAAGGTCATGGTGTTGTTAATTATACTGTAAGTGAAGACTATACCAGAATTACTGAATTTAAATATTTAACGGGGCAAAAGATATCTGGGACAACTATTATTAAAGAGTATCCTGAAGTTTATAAAGATAATCGACAAGTTCCTTATTATGCTATTTTGAGTCCTGAAAATAAGGCTATGCATCAAAAGTATGCGGACATGGTTAAGCCATTTTGCCGTTTTCATTTGTTAGGAAGATTAGCTCAATATAAGTATTACAATATTGATGGAATTGTTGAGGAAGCACTTGCTTTAACAAAACAATTATAGGAGGAAGAAATGAAATATTTATCTATAGCCATTCCTTGTTATAATTCACAAGATTATATGGCAAAAGCAATTGAATCATGTTTAATCTTAAAAGATGATGTAGAAGTTATTATTGTTGATGATGGATCAAAAGATGAAACGGCATGTATTGGTGATGAATATGCTGCTCGTTATCCTGAAACAATTAAATGTGTTCATCAAGAAAATGGTGGGCATGGACAAGCTGTGAATACTGGTCTTAAAAATGCAACAGGCTTATATTTTAAAGTTTTAGACAGTGATGATTGGTTTGATCAATCAGCATTAGTAAAAGTTTTGGAAACGATTAAAATGTTACATGAGCAAGATGAAGATATTGATATGCTTATTGCTAACTATGTCTATGAAAAGCCTAGTGAAAATAAATCAAGTGTGATAAAATATACAAATGCTTTACCACAAAATAGAAGATTTAGATGGTATGATGTCAAACGCTTCTATCCACAACAGAATTTGCTTATGCACAGTGTTATCTATCGTACTCAATTATTAAGAAACTGCAATTTAGAACTGCCTAAACATACTTTCTATGTAGATAATTTATTTGTTTATCAACCATTACCATATGTAACAACACTCTATTATTTGAATGTTGATTTGTATCGTTATTATATTGGAAGAGAAGATCAATCAGTTAATGAAAAAGTCATGATTTCGCGTATTGATCAGCAAATAAAAGTGAATAAAATGATGGTTGATTGTTGCGATGTTATGAATTTAAAGAGTCGTAAATTACGTAATTATATGGTTAAATATTTGACAATGATAACGACTGTTTCAACAGTTTTACTAGTAAAATCAGGAACACCGGAACATTTACAAAAGAAAGAAGAACTTTGGGAGTATTTAAGGAAACAAAATCCAGAATTATATAAAGCTGTTAAGCATACACTTTTAGGTTCGTTTATGGAAATGGATAGCTTAGTTGGAAAAAAAGTATTAACAACAGGATATGCAATTTCAAGAAAGTTATTTGGATTTAACTAATGAAAAAATTCTTATCTCAATATAAACATGCATGGGTTTTTCTCTATTTCATCTTTTATTTGCCATGGTATTTTGGCTTGCAATTAAGAGGAGATAGTGGATTTCATGATGTTTATACTATGATAGATCAAGCAACCCCATTTATAACATGGTTCATATATCCTTATGTTTATTGGTTTCTTTTTGTTGCAGGAACAATTGCATATTTGTTTTTTAGACATAAAAAAGAATTCTATCAATGTGTTGCTTTCCTTTTTATAGGAATGACGATTTGTTTAATTATTTTTACAATATATCCAACCAGTTATAACCATAGACCAGATGTTATAGAAGGAAGTGCACTTTCCACTTTTTTGGTTAACTTTATTTATACTGCTGATAAAAGTCAAAATGTTTTTCCAAGCATACATGTTTATAATTCTATAGGCTGTGCAATTGCATTGATAAAATGTTATGATTTTAGAAATTCTATAACAATGAAAATATTTGCCAGTACATCAGCTATCTTAATTACATTATCAACAATGTTTATTAAACAGCATTCTGTTTTAGATGCTGTGTCGGCAGGAATTTTAGCTATTATATTATATATTCTGATTTATAAAGTCGATATTTTTAAAATCAATCAACGAGTTGATGCGGAGTAGGTATACTCCGTTTTCATATGTAGGAAAAAAAGAAATTTATATTTATTTTGTATTATGATAGGAAAGATTGAAAGAGGAGGGAAAAACATGGCTACTAACAATAGATTAGGACATGAAAAAATATCAAAATTATTATTTGCATTAGCGATACCATCAATAATTGCACAACTTGTGAATATTTTATATAACATTGTTGATCGTATATATATTGGACAGATGACTGATGGAACATCAGCAATGGCTGCTTTGTCAGTTGCATTGCCAATTCTTACTTTTATTACTGCGTTTACTCAATTAGTGGGAATTGGAGGTGCACCTTTATGTGCAATTAAATTGGGTGAACAAAGAAAAGATAAAGCAGAAGAAATTATGACCAATAGTTTTGTATTATTGATTGTTGTAGGTATTCTTTTAACGATTGTTGTCCTTATTTGGCAAGAACCATTATTACTGTTATTTGGTGCAAATGAAGAAACATTATCACAAGCCATTTCATATATTAGTATATATGCATTGGGAACAATTTTTGTTCAGATTACCTTGGGCATGAATGCATATATTAACACACAAGGATTTGCTAAGACAGGAATGTGTACTGTTGTGATTGGAGCAATCTTTAATATCGTTTTAGATCCTATATTTATTTTTTGGTTAGATATGGGAGTTGCTGGTGCAGCTTTAGCAACGATTATATCTCAAGGTGTTTCTGCTGTATGGGTTTTGATTTTCTTGTTTGGGAAAAAGAGTACTATTAAAATTAGAAAACAATATTTAAAACCAAATTGGCATATTTGTTTATCTATAATGGCTTTGGGAATATCACCATTTGTTCAAACTGCAACTGAGAGTTTGTTACAAATATCATTTAATAATCAGCTATTGATATACGGAGGAACGATGGCTGTTGCAACAATGGCAATACTTATGAGTCTGTGGCAATTTATTACGTTGCCATTACAGGGGTTATGTCAAGGGGCACAACCCATAATGAGTTATAATTATGGAGCTAAAAACTATACTCGTGTAAGAAATACTTTTAAGTTAGTTATGAAAGTCTGTTTAGGTTTTGCTTTTATTGCAAGTGGAACTGTTATGTTATTCTCTGAATTCTTTGTATCTATTTTTTCAAATGATGCACAAACAATTGTTTTCTCATCTTGGGCATTACGTGTCTTTTTAATTGGATCAGGTATGTTTGGTGCCCAAATTGCCTGTCAGCAGTCATTTATGGCATTGGGTCAAGCAAAAGTATCAGTTTGGATGGCTATTACAAGAAAAATTATTTTATTAATTCCATTGATTTATATTTTTCCATATCTTTTGGGTGGCAGTTCTTTAGCAACATCAATAGCAGGACCTATTGCCTCAATGGTTCATGATGGATCACGTGTTTTTGCTGTATTGTTTGCTGAACCTGTATCAGATATCTTAGCTGCAATTATTACCACATTTATGTTTATTCGTTTCTATAAGAAAGAGTTAAAACAACCTGATCAAATCATTGAAGACTAAAAAAATTATTACTTGATTTGTTTATTTTTGGAAATTATGTTTTAATAAAGAACAACAAAGAGGGGGTATAGTTATGAATAAAAGTTTAGTAGGGCGTGTTTTAGAGATGGATCCAGCCGCAAGGAATAGATTTAATGTTATATTAAATTATCCTGGTGTTCATGCTATGTTTTTCTTCCGTATTAACCATTTTCTTTGGTCTATTCATTTAAAGATATTAGCACGTTTTTTAAGTCAAATAGCACGTTTTTTGACTGGCATTGAGATTCATCCAGGTGCAACAATTGGAAAAAGATTTTTTATCGATCATGGGATGGGTGTTGTAGTAGGGGAAACAACAGTTATTGGAGATGATTGTATTTTATATCAAGGTGTCACATTGGGTGGTGTTGGAACTGGTGAACATAAAGTGAAGAGACATCCAACGTTATGTAATAATGTAATGATATCAGCAGGAGCTAAAATTATTGGTGATGTGACAATTGGAGATAATAGTATCGTAGGTGCTTCATCTGTTGTGCTTAAAGATGTTCCACCAAATTGTACAGTTGTTGGTGTTCCAGGTAAAATCGTAAAAGAAAATGGTATTAGAGTTGATAAAGAATTATAAAATAAAGTATCTATGGATAATGATTTCATGGATACTTTTCTTAAGTTACTGTATAATTTTCTCATTAGGTTATCTTCAATCTATAGACACTCATGTTTATCAGTTTCTCTCTTCATTTCAAAACTCATCATTAACAATTTATATGAAAATCATAACTTTTTTTGGATCAACTTTAGGAATTATACTTGTTTGTCTCCTATGTCTTATTAATGATTGGAAAATAGGTTTCATGATGAGTATACATGTTGCAATTGTCGCAATTATCAATCAAATTATGAAAATTCTTATAGCAAGACCAAGACCAGATGTCCTACCATTGGTAATAGAACGTGGATTTAGTTTTCCTTCTGCTCATGCAATGGTTTCATTCATTTTATATGGAATGATCGCGTATTTCTTTTGGAATAAAAAGAAAATCATTTCGCTTCTTTTATTTTTTGTCATATTATTAATTGGAGTTTCACGTATATACTTAGGTGTTCATTATACTAGCGATGTCATTGGTGGATATTTATTTTCGTTTGCTTACTTAAATACAGTATTCATTTTTATGAAAAATCATAAATGGCTTTCTTATACATAAGATTGTATGAGGAGGTTTTTTTATGTCTATTCCTGCAGATATACAATCGAGTCTTTATTATTATGATTTAACACTTGTCCAGCGAGAGAATAACTTATATTGCCTTATTGATTTAAAAACAGGGGAATGGTATGAGAAGATGACTATTTACTATATTCAAAGATTATTAGATGTTTGGAACACAAAAAGAAAAAATATTTGTATTTAACTTGACCTAACCCTTGGGGTTAGGTTTAATATGTTTATGGGTGATGTATATGAGAATAAAGGAAGTTATGAATAAATATAAGGTAACGCGAAAAGCACTCCTTTTATATGAAGAAAGAGGTCTTATTCAACCAGATAGAGAGTTATCGGGATACAGAGATTATCGATTAGTTGATATAGAAGTGTTAAAGAAAATTATATTGCTACGAAAAATGGAATTCTCTTTGGATGAGATTGAAAATATTATTATTTATAATAACAAAGAGTTAATTTTGAATAAGAAAAATGAATATGAAAAAGAGGCACATTTCATTGAAACAAAGAAATTATATCTTGACTATATTCATGATGTTATTATAGGTGAGTATGAAATAGATGAAGCTATAGATGCTATAGATGATACTTTAAAGTTATATGATGAAAATAAATATGATGATATGATTCATTTTGATTATCAAAGAGATACAATTGCAGTGATGTGGTTAACATCACTGTTTATCGCAGTATCATCTGGAAGAATTTATTTAATGATATCTTCAGTTATTATGGGAATTGTGGCAATTATTATGAGTTTGAGAAGTGTAAGAAAGTTCTTTTTATACTTGCCTGTCAAAAGAATTGTAGGAGTATTGTTAATTCTAAGTGGCTTGCTTGGCACTCTTATCTTTATGTATAAAGATAATAATATGAAGAATAATTTAATGACAATGTGTAGTACAATGGCGTTTATGTTTGGATTTAGTTTCTTTAGTGAAATAAGAACTTTCTTTAAAAAGTATCAAAATATCTTCTCAACGCTTTTCTTTTTTTGTGGACTTCTTATTATTGGAGTATTAATATATTTCAATATAGAAAGCCCAATATATTTAGTTTTTATTTCATTAGCAATTGGTTTTATAACTTTAGGAATTGTGTATAATTCTATGGTGAGGAAGATTTTTTTTGAAATATTTTTAGATTTCTTTTAAAGAATTGAAAAAATCAACATCTCATGTTAAAATAAGTAATGTTGATTTACTCTTTGGATAAAAGAGTACTTATCATCTCATAATTGTGTGTATTTAATCATACACCTGTTTTGTCCTTGTACCTCAGATGGATAGAGGGTTCGCCTCCTAAGCGAAACGCCGCTGGTTCGAATCCAGTCAGGGACGCCATTGAAATGATGTCGAAATCCTTTGTATATGAAGAATTTCGACTTTTTAAATGTTTTGTATATATAATATAAAAATAAAAAACTGTAAAATTGATAGTTTATTTACAGTTTAATAAAATCATTATAAATATGATTTATTGATAGTATTTACTATTTTTAAAAAATTGAATAAATTCATCATTCAGATAGGATAAATGTAATTCATCTAAGAGTTGAAGGATAGTTTTTAAACTATTCTTCATTTTATTTCTATAGTGATAAATCTCTTTTAAAGCATCATCACGAGATATAAGATTATAGCGAATCATTTGAGAAAGTTTGAATTCATTTTCAGTATATCCTAATGTTCCATAATAAAAGAAATCTTTAAATTCCTCTATGATACAATCAAAATGCCAACTCTTTTCAGGCCTTTTCCAAGATAATCTCTCTGTAACAGCTTTTTCATATTCATCTGGATTATTTTCAATATAATCATCTAAATCAAATAGTTTATAGTTTTTAAATTCATGTGAGATTGTTTTTTTACCATTAGATATACTTTTATATGCTAAATCGTCATCATTGAGAATGATTTCAATATTATCATCAAAGTTATATTTTTCATTTTCAATTAATCCTTTTAGAAGTCCATATTTATTGTTTCCATTTCCTTTTTCCTTTAATAATTCTGCTTTAAAAGGAGCCAACTCTAAATAAGATGCAGCACTTACAAATTTTTTTATTTTATACTTTTCATCTGCTAATCTATAAAGATTACCAGTTATACCATATCTACATCCCGCACATAATGCTACCCTTGTCATTGCAGGATCAGGTTTTTTAACAAATGCTTCTAAATTCTTACGGAAGCGAATAATGAAATCATTATCTTCAACAATAATTAATTGACTCTTTAGAATTCGAGAAGCATTTAAAAGATTTTCATATGCGAAGGGATGTACTAATCCAGATTTATGATGATTGAATGCTATAACATTCTCTGGTCCAAATATATTACATAGTGTCATCCATGCATATAATCCATCTTTGCCACCACTGACCATGACACCAATTTTTTCTCCTTCCTTTAAATTGATGTCCTCTTTTAGCTGCTTTATGCCTTTAAATTGTTTTCTAACATGATTTTTACAATAGTTGCATATCTGCTTGCCATTTTTAAGTGTTGTAAAATGAGCGGTCTTATAATGATCTGGAGTCACACAGAAATCACAGCCAATATTATGTGCCTGATGAAATGAATTGTCAGTTAGTGCTTGTTCGATTGTTTTCATAATACTCTTCTCCTTGATTGTTATTACACATTTATTATAGTTGAAAAAAAACTATTTTTATATATTCCTGTCACAAGAGGTCAAAATATGCAATAAGAAGAAAAGAATATAAAAAAGCACTATAATTGTGCTTTTTGGTCCTGATAAATATTATTTCTATATTAATAATTTTGTGATTGCAAGCACTAGCATATTAATTTATAGAATAAGAAAATAATATTTATAGGTACTCCTCAGATACTATTTTAAAGACATCTTTTTTTATTACAATAATATTTAAACAAGTGGAAATATTTTGACATTAAATGATAAAAGCACTCATAATGAGTGCTCAAATATCAAAAAATGAAAATATATTCATGAATCTATATTTAGTTTTATCATCAGATTTATAAAAATAAACCATAAATTTATTTAATAATTAAAAAGATTAAATAAAATTTGTAATTACCTGTTTTTAAAATATCTTATTAGCGAGGTTATTATAATGAAAATAGCTACTATTATATAGATATTATGAAATATAAATCCAATTATGGTACTATTGTTTCCAGCAAGTGGTGCTGGAAATATGATTGAGAAAAATAGAAATACCATGAATAAGAATATTCCTTTATATAAACTTGATGCTGCGTTTTCCTTATTTCTTAACTTTTCTGATTCAGGATCAGAAAAGATTTGATTCTTAGTTGAATCTTCTGAATAAAATATATAGTCACTATTATATTCATCGTTTGCAAAATTATTCTTAAAATATTTCCATCCATCATCCATAAAAATCTGTTGATACTCTTTAAAGTCTTCTTTCTTAATCTTTCTACTGTCTACTCTATATACTCTCTTGGTTTTTAATGTTTTTTTGAAACTATATGCATCCAATCGTAATGGAACAAACAATCCAAAAGAAGTAATACTTTCTAGTTCATATCCTTTCTGAGCTTTTTTATTTAAGTAATCCTCTGTTGACTTACTACCTAGATATGGTTTGATTCTTAACATATTATTTCTCTCCTTTTTTTAAAATGCTTTCTGCAATCAAACATAATTTTTTCATTCGTAAATAATCATGAGATAAAACTTCTAATCCAGTATCAGTTATTTGGTACACTTTACGCCTTGAGTTATCCTGAATCAACATTTGATCTACAAGATGAGATTTTTTTAAATTCTCTAGTGCTCCATAGAGAGTTCCTGCCGCAAGGATAATAGTATTTTCACTTAAGAGCTCAACCTTTTTGATAATGCCATACCCATGTAATGGTTCACTTGCTAATGCAAGAAGTATATAGAACGTCGATTCAGTTAAAGGATTAGATTTCAATTCATCCACCTCCATTTATAAAGTTTTACGATATAAAGATTATCTATATATCGTATTGCGATATATCGTCTATCTATATAATACCACGTTTTTTAAAAATTACAACATATTTTATTTATTTTATGACTTCTCTTTTGATCCATAGTTCATGATATCGTTTATTGAGACGTAATAATTCTTCATGAGATCCATGCTCAACGAGTTGACCATTTTCAAGAAATAATATTTGATCGCAACGAGAGATAGTACTTAATCTATGTGCTATCATAATGACAGTCATTTGAGATGTTAATTTGGAAAGAACACTATCTATTTCTAATTCTGTTTCAACATCTAAATTTGAAGTTGCTTCATCCAAAATGAGTATTTTAGGATTGAGAAGAATTGCTCTAGCTAAAGATAGTCTTTGTTTTTGACCAGCAGAAAAGTTTCTTCCATTTTCAGATATCTGGCTCATGTAAGTATTGGGGAGAGAGGAAATAAAATCATGAATTTTTACCATTTTACATACCTCTATGACACGTTCCATAGAATTTTGATGATGCAGATTAATATTTTCCAAGATAGATCCTGAGAAAAAGAAAGAGTCTTGACCTACATAGCCTATGATTTTACGTAAAGATTGCTTATTAAAATCAATAATGTTTTTATGATTAATATAAATATGCCCTTTTTCATAATTATAGAGTCTCATAATAAGTCTAATTAAAGTTGTTTTTCCTGAGCCACTTTTTCCTATAATAGCTACTTTTTTATTGTGGGGAATAATTAGATTCAAATTTTCAAATACATTATATTTAGTGTTATAACCAAATTGTAAGTTTTCTATGACTATATCACCATTAATGATGCTTTCTATTTCTTCTTCATTGTTGAATTCAGTTGGTAACTCAATAATCTCAGTAAGTCTATTAATCGCAATTATTGATTTTTGAAAATTATTCTGTAGTTGAAGTATCTTTTCAATGGGATTAAAGAAATAAACAAGTAAAGTATTAAACGTCATTAAAGTCCCAATGCTCATATGCTGACTAATTATATAATAACTACCTAATGTGAGTACTAAAAGAGTAAAGATATGACTTACAATTTCTTGAATCGTTATTTGGAGACTAATTGTACAAGCTACTTTTGTACCTTTAGATAACATTTTTTTAAAGTTATCTGTTATTTTATGAATAAAGGCATTTTCAATACAAAAACTTTTGATAAGTTCAATTCCAGATATCATTTCAATTAATAAGGAATTGAGTGATGCGTTATATTTCATATTTTCATAGTTAAGTCTTGTAATTATTTTTCTAAATACAATGACAGTGAAAGCATAAATAAGAATAGGAAACAAAGTAAGAATAAATAAAGTCCTATTCATATAGCATAGTATAAAACCTGCACCAATAGAAAGCACAACATCCATAATTAAAGATATACAAACTGTTGATAATGTTTCTCTGATACTGATTGCATCATCAAATCTAGATAAAATATCGCCAGCCTGACGATTGGCAAAAAAATCAAAAGGCAACAGAATTGTTTTTTTGTAAAGATTTAGCAAGAGTTTTTCATCGAGTCTTTTTGAATATTGAAATATGAAGTACTGTCTCATAAATGAGAAAATATTGCTGATGATAATTATAGAGGCAAAAGTTATGAAAATTTTAGGTAATTGTGCACTCAATCCGTTTGGGATAATATTATCAAATAGTATTTTGTTGTATAAAATTGATAAAATACTGAGTAAGGTTACAATTAATGATAAGAAAAAAATAAGTAATGTTAATTTTAATTCACTATTAAATAATTTCTTAAAAACATGAAATGATGTAGAATAATAATTTTTGTTTTTTTCAAACTTTTCAGTAGGGATAACCTCAAGAATATGACCAGTAAACTCTATAGGAAAAGATTCTCTTAAAATCTTTCTTTTACCTTTGAGTGGATCACAAACATAAAGGTACTTATGAGATATTTTGTAAATAATCACAAAATGAAGAGAAGAACTTGTGTTTTTCAAACATGCAATGCAAGGTAGTAGAAGAGTTTCTTTTTCATTATCATCAATGGTGGTGAGAAGTTTTCCTCTAGAGGCTAAACCCAATTTTGCTAGAGCAATTTTCATTCCTTTTCCTGAAGTTCCCTCTAAATTTGTTTTTGCATATTGTTTTATAATTGCAATAGGAATCTTTTTTCCATAATAACTGCATATTGTCGATATACAAGCAGGTCCACAATCGTTTGAATCGTGTTGATATATACAATGTATTTGGGCCATATTATTTTTTTCTCTCTTTCTCTAAGGATAAGACGTCTTCAAAAGAAGAACAATTGAATAATCCATGACTTTGCCAATATTGTTTTTCAAAACTTGAATCTAATTGTAATGATTTATCTAATTTTTCTATTGCAAATGTTTCTTCCAGAAATTGATTCGAATGGATTTCTTTTTTTTCTATAAGATATTGATTAATAATGTAAGCTGATTTATTAATTTTATGGATAAGTTCATCTATATCGCTGCTATGCGTGAAAATAATTTCACTGATTGGAAGCAAGCCCATACCTGAACCGATGTATTTTAAATAATTATTTGTTTCATTTGCTCCTGAGCGACTTGTTGTTATAACTGTTACAAGTAGTTTATTACGAAGTTTTAATAAATGACACCAATATGATAGTCTATCTAATAGAATTTTCATTGGAGATGAAACATGCATGAGATAGACTGGACAAGCTAAAATAATAACATCTGCATTATCTAACATTGCTTTTAATTGTCCCATATCATCTTGCCTAT
Organism: Coprobacillus cateniformis; assembly: GCF_009767585.1. Lineage (NCBI taxonomy): Bacteria > Bacillati > Bacillota > Erysipelotrichia > Erysipelotrichales > Coprobacillaceae > Coprobacillus > Coprobacillus cateniformis. The sequence continues at coordinate 683,610 of NZ_WSNW01000001.1, read as the reverse complement.
CTAGAGGACACAATCCTTTCTCAAAACAAGTATTGCAGCCCCTACAAACATTGATGTCTATTTCAGTTGTATCTATGATTTGAAAATCTATATTCTCATTTCTTGCATGTAAATTATCTTTTAACAATTGAATAATATTTCTCGTAAAACCATTGATATGATTTGAACCAACCAATGCTAAAATATTTTTTTGCTTAGAGATTACCATTTACATAATCCTCATCTATATATTTTCTTACCTCATCATTATGAAGTGCAATGATTTCAGATTTTAAATCTTTTATATGTTCTTTTATTTCAACAGAATCCATGAGTTTGTGAGATATTTTATTAATGTTATAGCCAGATAATTCCATATGTCTTAAATCAAAACCAATATTTAATTCTTCAATTCTTTGTGAATTGATAAACTGATCATGTGTTATTGCATAAACAAGAATTGGGACTTCATAGTAAATCGCTTCTAGGATAGAATTATATCCTCCATGTGTTATTAAAAGATGTGCTCTTTGGAGTAACTCTGTTTGTTTTATATATTTATGAAAATGGATATGAGAAGGTAAATTGGTAATTTTAAAAACATCTGTACCAAAATACTTTTGTGATATTTCAACTTGATAAGGTTCTTTTTTATATGCGTTAATAATATAATTATATAATTTAACTGGAAAATTAATTAAACTGCCACTTGATACAACTATCGTATCTTTATTATTTTCAATTCTTTCTGGCACTTCAAAAATTTTTGGTTTCATAAAAAGATACTTTTTAGTCTCCTCTTGAGCAATAAAATTTAGACGCTTTGATCCATAACAAAAGTTCATTTTTTCGTCTGGACAAGTTAAATAATTTAATGGTAGAGTGCGTATACCATACTTAGTACATGTTTTAGTAAATTGTTTTTTAATCATAGTATAAAGTGAGTTAATTTGTTCGTCAGATAAAGTATCTAATTCTCTTTTTAAAGAGAATGGTAGATATTTTCTAAGATGACTTTCAACAAATAAATCTGTAAAAGTAGGCGATGTTGTATATCCAAGTACAGGGATATTTAATTGATCGCCAATAACTCTTCCAAATAACGAACATGCATCTCTTAATATATAGTCAGGGTTGATTTGTTTGATTATAGGAAGAAGATCATTGACATAAATCATTGAACCTTCTAGCATATATTCTAATGGATATTTGACTTCAGCGACTAAATCCTCAATAGTTGGTACATCTTTTTTTTCAATAAAAGGATTATGTCTAAAAAGCAATTCTTTCAGTTGCTTATCTAGGGCTTTATGATATGCGATGTAATGTAGATTTTTATCTTCTCCATATATATTTATATATTCCTCTTCTAAAAAGCAAAAAACTTCATACTTTTTACAAAGGGATTTTACAGTATTCTCTATTGCATTAACATGACTAAAACTTGAGTGTGTTAATATAACGATTTTCATTTTTAATTCTCCTTAATATTAATTAAGGGCATAAGATGAACTTATGCCCCTATGCTAAATGGATTAGCAACATTTCAATTCAGTATAACCGTTTGTAGCATTTCCAGGGCCTTTAGAAACCAATGCGCTTAATGCAGCTCCAACACTTGCCCAGTTGCTTGTAGCTGAGTTAAAAGTCTTAGAGGCTCTGCTTCCATCACCAGCTGCTGATAATTCAACGAAGATATCATCATCGAATTCTTCTTCTAAATCAAAATCAGATAGTTGGATATTTTTTAATGTTTTCATATATTTCACCTCCTTTCCCTATATAAAACGTTTGAAAACGTTTGATAAGCTGTTTACGAAATTCACTTGGAGAACAACCATTTCTTTTTTTAAATACTCGTGAAAAGTATTGTAAACTGTCATAGCCTACTAACTGGGATATTTCAGTGATGGTGTATCTAGAATCAGCTAATAACTCTTCAGCTTTTTTCATTCTTATTGTATTTAAATAATCGATAATAGTTGTATGAGCGTACTTTTTAAAAAGATAGAACAATTCGCTTCTACTCATGAAAAATTTATTGGCTATATCCTGTATTTGGATTTTAGACTCAATATTATCTTTTAAATATGCCTTAATTTCAAATATAATTTTAGGACATTGTTGATAACTTTTTTTCTCATTTAAGTAGATAGCTTCATTTAACATAAGAAAATATGTCATAATGAAATTCAGTATCTGTGGAGTATAAGATTTTTTGATATGCAATGTTTTGACATAGGAACAAAAAATTCTAATATCTTCATTGATATCGATAAATGAATGTTTGCTTAATGATTGCAGTTGATCATCAATTATAAATTCTAAATAAAGAATATGAGAATATTCTTTGTAAGCTTTGATTTCACATTTATTTCTTCCATCAATAAAACAAAGCTGATTATGTACTTCATGTTTGACATCATTGAGATATAAAATAAAATCTTGATTGGGTGCTATAAGAATTCTTTGACATTTTTTTCGATTCAATAGCACACTATCATCTAGCATAAAATGATTTAATGTAATATCTTTAACACTTAAAGAATCTTCAATATACATTGGTTATTCCTTTCCATGCTAGTGCTTGCATGACTATTATTAAATATTTTATTCAATTTTGAAAGCGCTTTGACTAGTATTGGGACTATTGTGCAAATATGGTAGACAATATTAGAAGTTATGTCTTTTTTTTCAGTGTAAACTTAAAGTATGAAAAACTGTTTATGTTGAGGAGGGTATAAAATGAACAATTATTACAAACAAAAGTTTATAGCACAAAGAAGTCCACTAATGAGTAAGGAGGAGTATTATAAGTATTTTATAGAAAATAATGATTTTACTTATGAGAATATGATGACATTATTTCAAGATTCAAGAATTAGAGAGGGAATTTTATTTGCCAGTCCTGATTTGTATTTTTCAATTAAAAATCAAAGTGGAGATCAAGAGAAGATATTACTGGCTTTTGTAAAGTATTTTATAAGAATGACAACAAGAGCAACACCTTTTGGTTTGTTTTCAGGTATTCATTTTAATCAAGAATATGTGAATGATACCAATACTAAACCCAAGCATATTTGTACAGTTGACTTTGAATGGCTCATTTGTTTAATTAATCGCATTGAATTAAATATTGATGTCCTTTATGGTTTAAAAGTCAAATCCAATCATAATCTCATGATTGAAAATCATATCTGTACAAATCCATATATATCACTTAGATATGAGCAAAAAGAGTATTTAGATAATATGAATATAGACCAGCACATATTAAGTATAGAAAATACACCGATGGTGACATTTATTTTAGCCAGATGCGAAGAGTTTGTAGATTTCTTTGATTTAATTAATGAAATTAGAGAACAGTTGCAAGACAAGATTCCCCCTTATAAAATAGTTAATTTTATGGTTGAGCTTATTCATAGAGAATTTCTGTATACAAATTTACGACCATCGTTGCCTTTAACTCGTCCGTTGGAAGAGACAATCATGACATTGGAAAATATTGATACAGCTGATATATATGTAAGAAAATTGAAAAAAATCAATCAGCTCATTGATTTATATAATAAAACTGAACTTGGTTATGGTGAAGATATATTAGTGAATATTGTTGAATATATGGAGAAACTTCAAAAGGCCAAGAAATATATTCAAATTGATATGCGATTAAGTGACACCAATATGGAAGCAATTAAAAACAATATTCCAGATTTATCTAGTCAATTTTTTAAAGCTGCTCATTATTTATCTCAATCATTAATAAAGAACGATATTTTAGAGGAATACACTTATAAGTTTATAGAAAAATATGGTTTTGAAAGGCGGGTTCCATTATTAGAAGTTGTAGATGTACAAAGGGGAATTGGTTATCCAAATTATCATAAGACATTAAACAAAAAAGAAAATAATGAAGAAAAAATGAAATATCTTATAAATAATAAAATTCTTAATTGCTTTGCCAATAAACAAAATTTTATAAATATAACTTATGAGGAACTAAAAGAATTAGAATTATCACATATCCATCATAAAATAGGTTCGTTTGATTTATCATTTCATAAGAAGAATTCAATTGAGTTATCACCTTTGCTTGGTATTAGTCCTGCTGGTCGAATTATTGGTCGTTTTATAGAATTGGCAGATTTAAAAGAGGAGTATAAGAGGATTTTTCATGAAAACCAGAATCATTCAAATATAAAGCAAGTTGAATTGATGCTCATGCCATCTGACTTTAGATGTGGGAATGTTATTTCAAGACATTCATTCAATATAAATGTGATTGCTTTAGGATCTTATTCTAAGAAGCCTTCTATATCAATACAAGATATATACATTGGTGTGAATAAAAATAAACAGCTATATCTTTATTATCAAGGAAAAATATTAAATGTAAGAATATCAAATATGTTAAATCCAAAATTATGTCCTGAATTATATCGTATATTATTAGATATTTCAGAGCAGAGTTCAGTGGCTGATTCTCTAGCATATATGCATAGTTTTATAGAAACATTTCATCATGTACCAGAATTAAAAATAGAGAACGTTGGTATATTTCCTGAAAGATGGCTTATAAACAGATCAATATTAGGAATGAATGAAAAGTGTTCTTTTGAAGAATTTCTAGTTTTATTTGATCAGTACTCACAAGGTGTTCATATTCCAGAATATTTTTATTTAAAAGACTATGATAATACACTTTTGTTGTGTAAAAAATGTTTGATTCATATGAAAATCTTCTATATGGAAATTATGAAAAAAGGAAATATGTTTATACATATCACTGCAGGAGGGCATACATTTCAGGATATAAGTGTTGATGAGATTATTATGAGTTATGAACCTATACAAAATAAAGAAACAATTTCTTCTGAATACATTAATTATCCATTAGAAGATATTGCATATTCTCAAAGAAATAAAGCTATAGGGTCTGATTGGATTTATCTTAAGATTTATGCAAAAAAGTTAACTTTAAAAAAGATTGTTAAAAATGAGATTAAGAAATATGGAGAGCAATTTATTCAGGGAAATTATATTGATAAATATTTCTATATTCATTACATTGATAATCAAAGACATCTGAGAATAAGATATCATAATATATCTCAATTTAAAGAGTTTATGGATAAGCTTCATCATTTCATATCTTATTTAAATGATACGTATGATATTTATGATATCAAACTAGATACTTATGAGAGAGAAATAGAGAGATATGGTGGTATTGACATGATGGAGATAAATGAATCTATGTTTTGGATAAATTCTAAAGTTACAATTGATTTATTGAACTTATCATCTCGAAATAAAGAGTTGAGTTTAGAAGATTTAGCAATCTTAGAAATTGTATACTTTTTAAATCAATTAAAATTAACATCTCATTATATAGAAGAATTATTCTCTTTTATTGATAATAAAGAGAGCTTGAAGAGATTTAGACAAGATAAGAATAAATATATGAACTTATACATTCTTTTAGAAAACAAAGAAAATCCTAACAATGATTGTATGCATAAAGAACTCATGGACATATTCTATCAACAAAACGAATTACTTAATGAATATAGTCAAAAATTAGTAACCAGTACATTAACAAACTCAAAAGCGGATATTATATTGGCACATCTACACATGTTTTGCAATAGATTATTTGGAGTGGATAGAGCATCAGAATTAAAATGCTATGCCATTGTAAAGCATCTCTTTCATGCTATAGAAGGTTATAAAAAATACAATGGATGATAATGTAGATAAGTATAGAAAGTTATTTTCAAGTCAGATTAATTCTTTTTTTGATGAAGAGGGGGATAAAACTCTTCTTCCTCATTTGGTTCATTTTGCAATTGTTATGAAAGACCTAGATATATCTCATTATCAACAAAAAGAAATATTAAATATATTAGTTAACAATAAAGATTATTATTTTCAAAACAATTATTCTTTGTTTGATGGCATTCCGCTCCTCAGTATACTTTTCCTCATTAATAAGGATATCGTTGGAAAAAAATATGTGAGTATTCAAAAACAATTATTAGAACTCATTCAGAGTATGAAAATAGATATTCAAGATTTTCGCAATGTAGAATATGTTAATGGTATTTCTGGATTACTTAATTATTATTTAATATTATTTCAAGATGACTGTTCATTGATATCAAGTGAGCGAATATATATGTTGATAGAATTCATAATGAAACATGTTCATCAGAAAGTATATAATACGCTTCCTATGAATTTGGGCTTATCACATGGGATCGCAGGACTTCTCTTGGTTTTATCAAAAGCATTTAAAGCAGGATTTCAGATGTTGGGAATGAAGAGTATAATATGGCATTTACAAAGGATATTAATAACACATTATTTCCATCATAAATTGAGAATACCAGGAATTATAAATAAAGAAGAAGTTATTTTTCCACGAAATACTCCAAGTTGGTGCTATAGCGAATTAGGAGTCCTGCATGCTATTATACAATCAACTCAGATTTTAAAATTCAATTTTTTATCAACTTTATTTAAAGAGCAATTAAAGAGCATTATTCAGGATAAGAATAATTATAAAATTATAAGTCCTAATTTTTGTCATGGATATTCAGGTATTTTCGTATTTGCAAGATTGTATGAAGTGAGTAGTAAAGAACTAAATGGTTTTTTATTAGAACAAATTGAATTTTTTTATGATCACGAATGTTTAAGTATATTTTATGATCAGTATTATAATTTATCAGGAGAAATTTGTTCTGATGCAAGTTATTCATTTTTAGATGGTTCAATATCAGTTTTGCTATCCTTATTATTTGTTGAGGGATACAATACAGTCATATGGGAAGAAATGCTTTTGTTGAAATAGTCATTATTATTTGTTAGTATTAAGCCCAATTCAATTATAATATAATTTATCATTTATACTCGCTTATGTAGATAAATGGTAAAAATGAGATATAAGATGTGGATGATAGGATATTAGAATATCATCCTTTTTTTATTTTATCTATATATTATAAAGAATTGTTTGTAGATGATGTTGGTCTCTACAAATATAAATAATTTATACAGATTATATATTATCATTTGTATAAATACTAAAATATATGAAGGAGGTTGATAGAATGGTAGGTAGTCGCTTTGATCTAGAAATAGATTATACGAAAATTGGAAGAAAAATTCAGAAATTACGAAATATGCAATCATTAACTCAAGCCTATGTTGCTGGACTCGCAGATATCTCTTTAAGTCATATGAGTAATATAGAAACTGCTAAAACAAAGCCATCACTTGTGACTTTGAGTAGAATATCAAGAATACTAGGATGTACATTAGATGAATTGGTTTTTGATGATGAAATCACTTTACGATTTAAACAATTAAAAGTTTTAGGAATTTCTGATGAATTTGAAATACGTGTCTTTGAAGATTTTGTTGATTCAGTTAAAAAAAATAAAAAATATTTAAAAGTAGATGATAGAGGTGAATAATAATGAAAATAGCGATTTGTGATGATCAAATAAATGAACTAGAGAAAATAAATCAACTGGTGGAAGAATATTGTTGTTTTAATAAATACAAGGCAGATATTTATGCATATAGCGATGTGAATTCGCTTATGCATCACATAGATGATATAAATTGTTTGATTTTAGATGTATTATTATACAAAACAACAGGACTTGAAGTTGCAAGACAGATATTCCAGCGTAATAAAGATATTAAAATTATATTCTGTTCAACCAACCCAGAATATAGTTTAGAGGCATTTGAAGTAAATGCATTTAGATATCTTGTAAAGCCTATAGATAAATTGAAATTATTTGGATATTTAGATGAAGTTAGAAAGTATTATATGGAATTATCTATTTGTGTTAATGATATTAATCATCGACAGAGAACAATGAGTCTTTTTGATGTTTGTTATATTGATATGCAAGGAAGGAAGTCAACTATTCATTTGAAAGATAAGACAACCATTATAATGGTGAGGCAAATGAAAGAGTGGATATCTATTTTAGATGGGTTAGGATTCTATTTAAGCCATAAAGGGGTTCTGGTGAATCTTAAATATGTTTTAGGTATTGAGGATGATATTGTGACATTGAAAAATGGTGAATCTGTGTATTTATCAAGATCATATAGAAAAGATTTTCAGAAAGCATTTTTTGATATGTTAGGTGAAATATTATGAATTATGTTTTCAGTATTGTTACTTCAAATATAATTGAACTTTGCTTATTTACATATTACTATCGCATCGTATTGTCTCTTAAAAAACCTAATAAAATATTATATATTGTTGTTTACAGTTCATTATTTTTAATAAAATGTCTATTTAATTTTTTCTTTATTGCAAAAATTAATATAGCTGTATCCTTTTCTATATATCTGTTACTCATTTTCTTTTTTTCTCAATCAAATATAATATATAAAATACTATCATTAGGAATATATTTTGGATTATCAATATTTGCAGAGTCATTAACTTATCATATTTTCTCTATCTTTTTTGAATGGAATGAGCATATTCTCATACAAATGTTATCAAGTAAGTTTGTATTATTGATTTTTATTCTCTTTATCAAATATTATAAAACAATTAATGATGAAGATAGTATTGACTTAAAGAGTACGCTTTTACTTTCTATACAACCAATCTCTATTATCTTTTTTATATACATAACAAATGGTGAATTTATTATCAACTCTCAAAATAAATTATTAATAATTCTGTCTCTGGCTTTACTGGTTTTTTCTAATTTCATCTCTTTATATATATTTGAAGAAATTATAAGAAAAAATAAAATTGAAAAAGAATTAGATTTTGAAAAAGAAAGAACAAAAGAAAATGATACATATTATCAATATTTAAAAGAAAGCATAGAGAATTTTAAAGCTTACCGACATGATTTAAGACATCATTTTGGTATTCTTAAAAGTATGCTGTATGCTGGTAAAAATGGAGATGCTAAAATATATATTGATACTCTTGTTGAAGATATCATTGAGGTTTCAGACAAAAGAAGTGGTGATGAATTTTTAGATTTGGTTTTATCAAGTCGATGGCATAAAATAAAAAAAATGGATATTCATATGGTATTTGAAATAAGAAAAATCAACTTGAATCAGATTAGTAAACTTGATTTAAATATTATTTATGGCAATATAATCGATAATGCTATTGAATCGTGTTCTCAATGTGAAAAGAGAAGTATTAAGATTGAAACTGCACAAATAAATGATAGATATCAGATGATTAAAATAACGAATAGTTGTCATGCAGTGAATGTAGAAGATGATAAATTTAAGAGCATGAATCAAGATTCTGAATTTCATGGTTATGGTCTTGCAAACATACAGAAGACAGTAGAAAAATATGGCGGCTATATTAATTTTTCTTTTCATGATGATAAACAGGTATTTCAAACTATTTTATGGTTTGATAAAGAATTTAAAAAAGAATTATAGAATTTCTATTTTCTTATTATATTTTTTTTAACTTCTTATGTCGTTTTTTTACATCTTGTGTTAAAAATATATATTTTCTTGATGGAGTCCAATATACTAAAGATGCAAGAAGGGGGGCATTCAATTGGATAGAATAACAAATTCAATTGTTAGATGTCTAAACGATAATAAGTTCTCACCAAGAGATATTGAATTATTCACATATGGTTTGAATATATCTTTGAGGTATTTATTGTTTGGTGCATTTATATTTGGACTCTTATTTTTTCTTGGAAATATAGGGTATGTTTTGGTATTTGATTTGGTATTGGTACTCCTTAGATTTCATTGTGGCGGCTATCATACAGAAAATGTAGTAACATGCTTTCTTCTATCTGTATTTTCATTAGTAATCGTCCCTGAAATTGGACTCTCCTATAACATTTCTGCTGCTGTAAGTTGTTTATTCATGACTATTTGTTTTATCTTTATGTTAAGGAGCCAACCTATACAAAATGAAAAAAAGAAACTAAATTCTGACTTTGTGAATAAAGTGAATCAAAGAAAAAATATTATAATTGTTTTTTTCTACATACTATTTTTATTCCAATTGATAATATCCAATCAGATTGCAAATATGATGATGCTAGCATTTCTTTATAATGTCTTGAGTATGTTAGTAGAACTTATAAGAAAGGGAAGGTAAGAAAATGTTTAGTTTATTTGAAAAAGTAGTTAGTTTTATTGGTATTTTTAATGTTAACATGATGTGTGATTTTATTTATTTTCAGGAGAAAGAACCTAAATCATTAGAAAAGTATAGAATGTAATTCAAAACACTCTAGACAATTGATGATACTGAAAAAGGAAACTATCATTGAAGATATTTTCCTTTTTTCATATATTTATTTTTTTTTGACAGGAATCCAGATTTCAGAATAATAATTTTCATCATGATTTCCCATTGAAAAATCTTTGCAGTCTGAATACATTTCAATATTATAATGTTCAGAAATTTCATAAGTATTATTATTTGGTAGCCATTCTGAGAAAATTCTCTGATTAACATCTTGCAGTGCTTTAGGTAAAGGACCTTTGCAAGGAAAGACTGCCCATGTCAAACGAGGAATGATGTGAGTTTCTAAGCCCTCTGGTATCTCTTTTTCAGGATGATAATTATCAGCAATCATATATTTAAAATTGTGTTTATTCTCATCATCAATACAAACTCCATATAAACCATTCAATTGTGTATCATTGTCTTGGAAGTGTTCATTCCAAAACTGAGGAATTTCCTGAAATGCTGTATCTACATCAAAGCATCTTGAGACTCCTATGACAGTAAAAGCTTCTTTTTCAATAATTTTATAATCCATAGTTGAACCACCTTTCAAAGTTAATTGGATTTTTAATGGAGCAAAAGACTTTATCATCGTCTTTTCTCTCCTTACGACAGTAGGAGTGACACCATGAAAACGAGTAAAAGCTTTGGTAAAGCTGTCAGGCGAATCATAACCATATTTCATAGCAATATCTATAATTTTTTGATTCGTAGCAAGGAGATCACTGCCGGCCAATGATAATCTCCGATAACGAATATATTCAGATACAGAAAAACCACACAATATGCTAAATGCTTTCTGATAATAAAAGCTTGATATACAGACATGTTTTGCGACATCTTCAATTGTAATCTCTTCCTCAAGATGTTCCTCTATATATTGAATACCATCTCTTATACCTTCTACCCAATTCATTATATCTTCTCCTTTGTCACATATATCATATCAGTTTGGCTTTTCTTCTTCCCGATTTTTCTTGTTCATTTTTGTCTGACATATAAATTGATTATGTCACTTCAAAAAGATATTTTCAATTATTTCTTTTATAATAGAGTTCATTATATTAAAAAAATAAAAAAAATTAAACTTTTTTAGGTTTTCATGTATCTAATATATGAATGGTTATTGAAAGAGGTTAAATTATGAAAGTGTTAATGAAATTATTATGTTTATGTTTATTAACTGGATGTACCACGAATACAATCTTTGTGAATCAACAAAATAATCAAAAAAAACAATGGGATTATGCAATAGCAGATTCCCAATATTTTAATGATGCAGTTTTTATAGGAAGTTCGAGAATGCTTGGCTTAAGACAAGATCAACGATTTCAATCAGCTATGTTTTATACAATGCAAGAGTTATCATTTGATTTTCTGCTCACAAAAAAATGCATTGATTCTTATGGTTATTCAGTGACAATATTGGATGCTTTAAAACAGCAGAATTTTAAAAAAGTATATCTGGATTTAGGAAGTGATGAAGTCAATTGGATGTCACCAAGTTTATTTATTGATAAATATTCCCAAGTTATAGATGAAATTCAACGTATTCATCCAGATGCTCAAATTTATATACAAAGTATTGTCCCTTTAAAAACAAAACAAAAAGAACCGCCTATTGAAAGAATAGAGTGTTATAATGTATTATTAAAGCAGTTGTGTCAAAAAAATCAAATTGTTTATTTAGATCTTGTAAGTGCTCTTACTGGTTCTCATAAATATTTAGATGAAAATATGATTTATGATGAATATCATTATAGAACACAAATGAATCAAAAATGGATTGATTATATCACACAACATGTTATAACAAAATAAAAAGAGGGGGAGCGTATGATTGATGAAGAAACTGATTTAATACAGTTTATTCAAGATCATCAAGATGATTTTTATCGATTTTGTTATTCTTATGTTAAGGATTCTACTATGGCTATGGATATTGTCCAAGATGCCATTGTGAAAGCAATAGAGAATTATTCACGTTTGCGAAAAAAAGAATATATCAAAACTTGGTTTTATCGAATTATGATTAATGAATGTAAATTGTATTTAAGAAAGAGAAAAAATTATGAGAGTTTTAATGAACAGGAAATCAGTCAGAAACAAATGGATATTAATACTGTTTTAGGTGTTCAACAGGTTATGCAAAATCTACCAGTTCAATATAAAGATATTGTTTATTTAAGATATTATGAAGATATGACTCTTGAAGAAATATCTCTGACTTTACATATCAATATGAGTACTATTAAATCACGGTTATATAAAGCATTAAAGATGATGAGGGTAGATTTAGAAAAAGATAAAGGATGTGGCTACAATGAAAGATAAATTGAAGGATGAATATGAAAATATAAAGATTCCTGATGATTATCATCAGAAAGTTCAAAAGTCGATTGTATATGGATTAGAAAAACAATCTTCTCGTCAAAGAAGAATTCACTTGAGTATGAAATTAGCCTTAAGTTGTTTTTTGATTTTTATAGTCTTTTTAAATACGAGTACTGTATTTGCAAAAACTGTTTCGCAAATACCTTATTTAGGACAAATATGTAAGGTCTTAACTTTTACCAATCAGGATGAGATTGATAAAACCAAAAGTATTCATATTAATGCTCCTCAATTAAATCATACAGGGAATACGAAGTTAGAAAGGAAAGTTAATCATGAAATACAAACTATGGTGGATCGTGCTGTTGATGAAGCATCAACACGAGCAGAAGAATATTATGATGCTTTTGTAGAAACAGGTGGGAATCCTAATGAATTCATGCCTGTTGAAATAACTATAGATTATGAGATTAAATACTATCAAGATAATTTTGTATCTTTTTTAATTGAAAAAACAGAAACATTAGCATCTGCTTATCAAGAATATATGTATTATAATATTAATTTGAATACTGGAAAAATCTTAACATTAAAAGATTTATTAGGTGATAATTATCAGGATGTTATTACTCAGGAAATTCGAAAACAGATATCTGCATATCCCGAAGAAGAACGTTCTTTATTTTTCGAAGAAGTTAATATTAAAGATTTTATCAATCAAGATCGTATTTTTTATATCAATCAAGATAAAAGAATTGTCATTAAATTTCAAAAATATGAAATAGCAGCTGGAGCAGCTGGACCAGTTGAATTTGTAATACCTCAGAATATATCTCTTTAATAAAAAAAGCCAACTTTATCAAATGAGAAGGAGGCTTTTGACTATTTTATTGACTATTCAGCTGTCATAAAGAAATGTGCTAATTGATAATTATATGTTATTTGAGAAGAATTAAATAAAGTACCATTAGCAAGATAGACATTATCTTCAATAATAATTGCAGGATCATCTTTTTGTAATTTTAGCAGTTCACTTTCACGTTCAGTCAATTTGCGAGCACTTATGTATTTATCAGCAAAGCCAAAAGTGAGTTTGAGATCTTCTTTAATGTATTGATATATTGAAGATTCAACAATTTCTTTATTTAAGTAATGAATAATGTTTTTGTTGTAATATGTATACTCTACTGCATAGGGAACTTCATCCACAATTCGCAGTCTTTCAATATAATAAATAGGTGTTCCTTGTTCACATAACATAAATTGCGCAATCTTTTCATCTGCTTCAATAACTTCAATATGCAAGCATTTGTTCTCAATATGGGTACCAGGATGATCTTTTGTAATACCGCGTGTTCCACTTAGAAAAATTGTATCATATTTTTTTATTTCCCTAATAAACATTCCACTACCTTGGACAGGATAAAGTAAACCTAATTTTGTTAATATTTTAATAGCATTTCTAATTGTATTTTTGCTAACATTATACTCCTGCATAAGTTGATCTTCTGTAGGAATTTTTTTTGTATGTTTAAATTCATTGTTATTAATTCTATCTGCTAGTTGATTAGCAACAAATTCATATTTTGTCATATTTTGTCATATCCTCACTTTCCTATCTTAATCATATTATCATAAATAATATGTAAAATCAAAACATTGGAATGAATCAAATATATAGTAATAAATGCATGTAAACGCTTTACTAGATAAAATCAATGGTATATAATCAATTCATACCAAAGAATTTTAAACTATAAAATGGGAAAGGAGTTTATCATGAAAAAATTCGGTGTTGGTTTGTTATCTGCATTTTTGGTGATTACAAGTACTATGATACCAGTAAATGCAGAAAGTCGCATTGAAACACAAGTTTCTGAAATTTTGTCATCAATGACATTAAAACAAAAGGTTGGTCAGATTTTGCAGCCTGACACAAGGAGCATTACACCACAACAAGTAGGAGAGTATTATATTGGTTCCATTTTAAGTGGTGGAGGTGCGCAACCAGAACAGGGAAATACTGCTCAAGATTGGGCAAATCGTCTTGATGAATATCAAAAGGCTGCAATTGATACATTTGGGATACCTTTGTTATATGGGGTAGATGCAGTACATGGTAATAACAATGTTAAGGATTCAACGATTTTTCCGCATAATATTGGATTAGGGCAAGCAAATGATGTGGATTTAGTTAAACAAATTGGGAGGATTACTGCTCAGGAAATAAGGGCAATTGGAGCCACTTGGGCATTTACCCCAACTTTAGGGCTTCCTCAAAATGAAAGATGGGGTCGTACATATGAATGTTTTAGTGAAACATCTGATGTCGCTTCACAATTGGGTTCAGCTTATATTGAAGGGTTACAAGGAGATTTATCTCAGAATCATTCAATAGGAACAGCAAAGCATTACATTGGAGAGGGTTTAACATATAATGGGACAAATCAAGGTGATGTGAATGGTCAATTGTTTTATTCTCAGTTAGAAGAGTTGTTGAAACCATATCGTGCTGCAATTGCAAGCGATGTGAAAAGTGTTATGGTTTCTTATAACAGTATTGATAATGTAAAGTGTCATGGAAACAAAGATTTAATTACAGATATCTTAAAAGGACAACTAGGGTTTAAAGGGATTGTCATTACAGATTATAATGGGGTTGATCAGATTGAAGGTAATCTTTCATATAAGCAAAAATTAATAAAATCTATTAATGCTGGTATGGATATGATAATGATTGATGGCAATGAAGGAGATAGCCCTAAATGGATGATTGCAAGAAATAGTATTATTGAGGCTGTAAATGAAGGGCATATTTCAATGGAGAGACTTGAAGATGCTGTTAAACGAATATTAACAGTGAAATGTGAATTAAACTTCATTGATAATCCATCACTGGCTTATGCAGATAAAACATTACTTTCACAATTTGGAAGTCAGCAGCATCGAACTGTTGCGCGAGAGGCAGTGAGAAAGTCATTAACACTTTTAAAAAATACAGAGACTGCAAATGGCTCTACATTAATGTTAGATCTTAAAAAAATGAAAAAAATTGCTGTGGCGGGAATTTCAGCAGATGACATTGGTATTCAATGTGGTGGCTGGACTATGACTTGGCAAGGCTCAACAGGCAATATCACAAAGGGAACAACAATTTACTCAGGATTACGTGAAGTGGCTCAAAATGACCAGATTATTGATTATGCAGCGAATGGATATTTTTCAGACGATGATTATGAAGCGGCCATAGTTGTCGTTGGAGAAAGACCATATGCCGAAAGTAATGGAGATAGAGTAGCACGTGATTTATCTTTACCATCATCTGATATTGAAACAATTGAAAGAATTCATAAAAATCATCCTGATCTACCTATCATTGCTGTTTTGACAACAGGTCGACCTATTACAATTGCAGATCAAGTAGATGATTTAGATGCTATTGTTATGGCAGGATTGCCAGGTAGTGAAGGGGCTGGAGTTGCTGATGTTCTTCTTGGTGATTATGATTTTCATGGTCATTTGACAATGACTTGGCCATGGTATGCACAAGATATTGAGAGTAAATTTACTGATCAGACAAAAGTGATGTTTGAATATGGTAGGGGTTTGACAAAAAATCAAGTCACTGCTATATCACAAACACCACCAAATAATCCAACAGTCATTAATTTGGCTCAAACAAATGGCATTATTGAAGCTGAAAATTATTATACAAAGCATAATAGTATTATTTTAGAAAATAATAATACTTCTATTGGATATTTTTGGCAAGGATATGATATTAGTTATAAAGTTATTGTTCCAGAACAAGCAAGATATACATTAAATCTTAATGCTGCAACTGAAAATGATAATGTCAAGGCAGCATTCGATGTATATATTGATGATGTTTTATCTTATAGTACATCTACACTAGCAAAGAATACAGGTGGCTGGGCAAAATTTGAGGCCATAGAAATGAATGATAAAATTTCTTTACCTAGTGGACAACATATAATTAAGTTTGTTTCACAGACAAAGGATTTAAATATTGACTATTTTAAATTCATCAAATTTGATGATCAATATATTGAACCAGAAAATCCTAATCAGCCAAGTATTGGAACTGGTGCACTTATTAAAGAAGATGCAGTACAAGTAACTATGTCTTCATCAGAACATTCTGGTGATATGTCTTGGTATGCTGGTGATCAAGATATTGAAAATCGTAATGCTCCAAAAGATCCTTTGGATATAAGGAATCCAGATACATCCGACATAACAACAATTGTGGTAGATGATAATCAAAAGTATCAATCTGTATTAGGAATGGGGACTTCCATCGAAGAATCTACTGTGAATAATTTAATGAAGATGTCAGTGACAACCAGAAAAAAATTTATTAAACAGTTGGTTGATCCTCAAACGGGTATGGGAAATACATTATTTAGGATTACTATTGGGACTGCAGATTTTACAGGAAGAGATTTTTATACTTATTATGATGGGACAGGTACAGAATTAAATGGAAATCCAGATTGGGACAACTCTACTGGACATGGTTTTAGTATTCAAAAGGATAGAGACTATGGTATTATTCAAGTCATTAAAGAGATCCAACAGATTGCTCAAGAATGCGGAGTTGAAAAGGATTTAAAGTTCTTTGCCTCTTCTTGGACACCACCAGGATGGATGAAATTGCCAACTTCAGCGAGTTCGTCTTATCCTAACAATGGACTTCTATTAAAAGGTGGTCAACTTAATGACAGATATATTCAAGATTTAGCAAAATATTATGTACGCTTTATAGAAGAATATAAAAAGGAAGGTATTCCACTTTATGCAATGACACTACAAAATGAGCCATTGTTAGAAATTAATTATCCTAGCTGTTTAATAACAGGGGGACAAGAAGCTAAGTTAGCAAAAGCAATAAAAGAAGAACTTAACAAGAGTACAGTATTATTAACTGATGAGAAAGATGTTAAAGTTTGGGCTTTTGATCATAACTTTGATGGAGCAGAAGCTTATGTATCTGAATTATTTGCTACTCAAGATGGGCGTGATAATGTTGATGGTATAGCATTCCATCCTTATGGTGGTGTTCCTTCAACAATGGGCTCACTCTATGAGCAGTACAAAAATAAGTATACAATGAATTTAACAGAGCGTTCAGTTTGGGGGGCAAGTGGAGCGAATGATATAATAAGCTGGTTTAGAAATGGCTCAGAAAGTTATAATGCATGGGTGACTATGCTTGATAGCAAAATCGCTCCTCATCAATGGGTAGGAACACCTGATCCAACAATGTTTGTTCAAGATGCTAATCATCGTGAAAAATATTGGTGTACACCAGAAGTTTATTTGATTGGACAATTTACAAAATATGTTCGACCAGGCTATGAACGTATTTTATCTACGAATGGAAATACATCTACAGTCACAAATGTTGCTTTTAGAGATCCGAAAACTGGAAAGATTATTATGATTGTTGCAAATAGTAGTGGAAGTGCTCAGAATTTTAAAGTTATCAGTCATGGAACTCAATTTAATGCAACTTTACCAGCTGGGAATGTCGCAACATATATTTGGGAACCAGTGGATGGCAACCAATTTAAAAATATTACTGATGATTTAACACTGAATGATGCCATCATTGAAGGATCAGGAGTCATTAATAATGGTGAATTAGGCTATATTGATTCAACAACAAAAGTCAATTATACAGTTAATGTTAAACAGGCAGGGACTTATCGAGTAGAATTTGATGTTGCTGTCGGAGGAGAGTGGCATAAGGATTTTCCAGTTGTTATTTCACAGGGAAACAAAGAATTAGGTCGAACTCATGCACGCAGATATGTATATTGGGATAATGCTGAATGGAGTACCTATTCTACTATTCAAACATATATAACATTGAGTGAAACAGGGCTACAGAATATCACATTATCTTTTCCAGAAGCAGGAATAAATTTTAAAGATGTAAGATTTATACCAGCTCGTGAGATTCAGTCTCTGCCAGGCAAATTAGATACAACAAACTATTTTAATAAAAGTGGTTGTGTTTTGGAAAGTGAAAATTTTGGTTTTATTGATAGGGACTACTATCTTGATTATAAAGTGAATGTTCTAAAGGCTGGAGATTATGACTTTGATTTTGAAGTTGCTACAAGTCAAAATAATAGTGGTGTTTGGATTGATAAGATTGATATGAATAACCAGGTATCAAATTTAGGTGAAATTGATTTCACCAATACAGGTGGAACAAACCTTTATACACATCAAATCAAAAGACTTCATTTAGACGAAGGTCATTATACAATGAGAATAAAATTTAAAGCCGGTGAAACTAACTTTAAAGGTGTTGTCATTGGACAGGCAATGTCTCTTCAAAGTGATGAACTGATTGAGAGACAACTTCATGGTCATGTTATTAATGTTCATCTGATTGGTGGATCCTTTGCATTAAATCTTACAAAGAATGCATGGCATCTCAATTTTCCAAAAGGTGTTGATTATGAAGTCCAGAGAATTGATGATACAAATGCTAAAATTGTCTTACAAGGTGAGATAGAACAAGATTTTGATAATGATTTGAGTATTTTATTAAAAGTAGATGCCAGTGAGTTTGGAGGTATAGTTGGAACATCATTAGAAGACTATATTTTGATTAAAGCTATTGATGATATAGAAACTTTAACATCTATGTCTGAAATTCCTTATCATCAGGATACTTTTAATATGAGTATTCAAGGTGGAACATTTAAAGAAGATGTTATTCATCATGTCACTTTAGCTGGTGAGATTACCCAATATGTCACAATTCAAAAAGTAACCAAAGTATCTTCACGTTTATTAAGTATTACATTGCAATGGAAACCTATGTATAATGATTGTAAAGGGACAATTATTATAACTCCAGATGGTTATAGTGATGGTGTTCTATCACTTGAAAAAGAATTAATATTTAAACAGACTGATCAATTGCCACCCACTATACCAGTTGGGAATAACAATCCAGTTGACTTAACAGAAAGTTTGGCTTATCGTCATAAAGGAAGTCTTGTCAATCAGCCAGCAAAAGGAAATTATATAGACTTTTTCTTAGATATACAAACAGCTGGAAAATATACAATTTATTATGATATTACAAATACAGAAGCAGTTGCAAATGGATTAAAGATAAGTGGTGGATTAGGGCTGGCTACTGATAATCTTGAGAGTATTTCATTTCATAAATTCTGGGGAAATGAACTTGGTTATTGGCATACATTAGATTTGAAAGAAGGCAAACAAACACTTCGTTTTGAAATGAATAATTATAATGATGGATTTAAGATTGATCATATCAGAATAGCAAAAGTTCAATCAGCCATTGAAGTTCAGGGTAACACAACGATTGTTGTTAACCAGTTAATTGATGGTTCTAAAACAAAAGGTTGGGGTATTGAGACTAAAAATGGTATTGCTAATATTGGATGTTCAGAATCAGGAGCATATCAAGACTATCATATAAATGTGAAAAAAGATGGATATTATCAGTTTAGTATAAATGCAGCATATAATGGTGGGTCTCATGCTAATGCGATATTACAATTAATTAATAATCAAACATCTTATGTGAAAAGTACAAGTCAGTCAGTTACTGAACTTGGAAAAGTTCAAATTACACAAACAGGTGATTGGGGGAATTTTGTAAATAGTGACAAAGTTCTTGTGAAATTAAGTGCTGGCGAACAAACCATTAGGATTTATGATGAAGGTGATGGTTTTAATTATCGATCATTTGATTTAGATTACGTAAAAGAATTCAATGAAGTTTAATAAATCCATGTAAAAAACAAAAGAAGAAATAAAAGTCCTAAATTATAGGGAATTTACTTCTTCTTTTTAATTATTTATACTTGTATCGTCAAACAGCATCAAGTCATCTTCTTTTTATTGTTATTTTTCTCGATAATAACGTAAATGGCAAATTTCATCACCCTTAGCGATTGTTTTTAGCAAATCGAGTTGGCATCCATAAGCTTGACCAATACCCCGGTCTCCACACATAGCAATATCACAGTACATAGCAATTTCTTCATCGCTACAGCCTGCTTTTTGCCATGCTTTGACAAGGGGACAATAATGAAAATGTATTTCTAACTGATCATCACTACAATTTTGGATTTTCATTTCAAACATCCATTGAGCAGGTTTTGTAAATAGAGTTTTTCTAAGTCCTTTTAAACTCGTCGTTTGTCCTTTGGCAATTAAGTCTTTTCCTTGTATAAGACCGCAACGTTGAATAGCTGCTGGACCAATCTCCATAGGATCAACTCCTTTCTTCTTGGCTTCATCGCAAAGTAAATATAGCCAAGAAGCTCTTTGTTCAAGTTGACCACGTACAGCAGTCACTAAGGGATTTTTAATTTTAGGTTCATTGTTAATCTTTGACATCGTTATCACTCCTCTTTACTTTATTATAACATTAATGTAAAGAAAAGGAGAGTTAACCTCTCCTAAAGCTTTATTTCTTTAATAATCTATTAATCATTTTTTCAGACAGCATTGTTTTTTGAGAAATCTCTTGAAGATTTAAACCTTGTTCAATAAACCTTTTGCAAACATTTGATAAAGTTTCACTGATTTCAATAATATGATGATCTGGGTCATAAATACGAATACCTCTTTGTCCCCAATCATGCGTTTTCAAAGGATGAACATATTCAATATCATCTCTAGAGTCTAAGCGTTTGATAAAGTCATCTAAATCTTCACTCTCAAAATACATTTCACCATTATTCGCATTGAGATGAATATCATCAGTCGATTTTTCTATAAAGTTCTGCCAACTATCTAAGGTTTGAAAAGAAATGCCACCAGTTAAAACAAAGTTTGCTCCAAAATCAGTAATAACTCTTAAACCTAAAATCTCTTTATAGAAAGCTTTGGTTTTTTCACTATCCTTGATAACATATAAACTTCCACAATACTTCATATTACGCTTTCTCATCTTTCCAGACTTGACATTGTTGAATTCTTTTTCCATCATCACCTTGCTTTTCATCATAAGCAAATGCTTTGAGTTGGTCACATGGAAAAGTTTCACACATTCCACAATGTTGGTGACCTTTACTTTCACAAGAATCTTTAATAACACATTTGTCACCCCAAAAAGGCTTTTCCATATGTAAGCACCCTGGACATCCCATTTGTTCTCTATATTCACATTCACTACATTTAATACCACATCTTGATTCGATCATAATCATACCTCCTGTAAGTATAATTATAATTAGAATTTGTATAATTCATTGTAAAAATCAGACAAATTCTGCAGATAATGTGTGGGTGTTGTTTGACAAATTTCTTTAAATACATGGTTAAAATGTGCTTGATCAAAATATTCATAATCAAAAGTTAAATCAATTAATTTTTTCTTAGACATATCTTGTATAAGGTGATTAATATTTACGATTTTAGTGAATTTCTTAAAACTCATTCCTACATATTTATGAAAATATCGATTAAGCTGTCTTTCACTAATCCCAAGTTCTGCTGCAATAAGAGATGTATGAAAACTTTCATGTTGTGTATAAATACGTTCTATGGATTTAATGATTTGCTGGTGAATAGAATGTTTCTTAACTTCTCTGCAAAGAATGTCATCAATAATTTCTACCACTTCATCAAAAGTTGTTACTTTTTCAAACAAATCTCTAATTTCTTGATAAAGTGCTTCATTTAAGTCTTCTAGTTCTATTTTTTGATCTAAAATACTATGTACATTTATGCCTAAGACTTGATAGAGTCCACCAGGTAAAAATTCAATAAAAAAACGACATGGAAAAGTATTCAGATCATTATCAACAGTAACAACTTTTGTTGTTGGCCCCCATACTTTAATTGATAATTTATCAAAGAATTTAAAAACAAAGCATCCACTTACATCTGGAATGAGATTTAAGACAGAATGTTCTGGAATTTCAAGTTCATGATTTTGAAAAGTAATTGTATAATGAGCAACAATGTTTTGTAGTTTTGGAGATGGAGCAATATATAAATGATGATCAGTCTTGTTAATGTATGGTTTTGTATAACTTTCAATCTTTAATTCCATAATTCACACTCCTATGCTATTTATTATAATATATTTTAAAAAGAATAACTATGAGAATTTTATTTTCAAAGATGAAGATGGTTATTTATGCAATTACCATTAAAAAGTGATAAAATAAAGTGAAAGGGTAAGGAGGTTATAATGATGAGTAACTTTAATGAAGATTTAAAAAAGGTCTTATTGGCTGGTATTGGTGCTGTTGCAGTGACAGCAGAAAAATCTAAAGAAGTTGTTGAGCAGTTGGTTAAAAAAGGTGAATTAACTGTTGAACAAGGTAAAGTTCTTAATGAAGAATTAAAACATAATGTTGCAGAAAAATTAAGAGAACCATTAACTGTAGATAAAATAAGTAAAGATCTAGAAAAGGTTAATGATGAGGAATTAGAGATTTTAAAAGCAAAGATAGAAGAATTACAAAATGCCAAAAGAGATACAGAATAATTCAGGATCTTTAAGCAGTAAGCATCGCCTTGCACAAATTATTGCTATATTGAAAAAACATCATCTTACAAAAGGTATAGATCCAGTGAAATTAAGAATGATATTAGAAGATTTAGGACCGACTTTTGTGAAGATTGGGCAAATTATGTCCTCACGTCAAGATATGTTTTCTGAACGTTACTGTCAGGAGCTAACCCAATTACGAGATAATGTTGCACCTATGAATATGGCAACAATAAGAACTGTTGTAGAAGATGAGTATGGAACAGATTTAGAAGATATATTTATGACATTTGATCAAGTACCACTTGGAAGTGCTTCTATAGCTCAAGTTCATAAGGCGACTCTAAGAAATGGCAAGCAAATTGTTGTTAAAGTCCAAAGACCTTCTATTTATAATATGATGGAAAGAGATATCTCTTTAGTAAGAAGAGCAATACAGTTATTGCGACTCAATGAGGTTTTAGGGAGTGTCGTTGATTTAAACATTGTTTTAGATGAATTCTGGCAGACTGCAAAAGAAGAAATGGATTTTTTAAATGAAGCACAATATGCTGAACATTTTATCAAACTGAATGAAGATTTGTTATATATAGGTGCACCCCATATTGAAACAGAATATACAACGAGTAAAGTTCTTGTGATGGAATATGTTGATGGTTTTGAAATTGATAATAGAGATTTGCTTTTAAAAAATGGTTATGATAATCATGAAATTGCTGTTAAAATATCAGAAAACTATATCAAACAAATTGTTGATGATGGTTTCTTTCATGCTGATCCGCATCCTGGCAATTTAAGAATTAGGGATGGTAAAATTGTGTGGATTGATTTTGGAATGATGGGAATCTTAAAACGAGAAGATAAAGATTTAATGAAGCAAGCAGTGCTTGCAATTGGGAATAATGATACACAACAACTTGCAGATGTTATATTGGTATTAGGGGTTCATGAAGACCGCATTGATTATACACTTTTTTATGATGATATAGAAAATTTTATGCAGCATTATGTTAGTATGGATTTGAAAGATATGAATTTAGGTGACGCTGTGCAAGAAATCTTTACTATTGCTCATAAACATCATATTTCAATGCCTAAAGGTGTGAGTATGTTAGCTCGTGGACTTGTTACGATGGAAAGTACAGTTATGCATCTTGATCCTCACATAAGTATTATTGAAGTTGCAGCTAATCATGTTGCAGGTCATATTTTAAAAGATTTAGATATAAAAAAAGAATTGTCTACAACTGGTAAAAAAGTCTATGATGCAACTCAGTATGGATTAAATATTCCTATCCAATTATCTGAACTTATTCGTATGATAATGAAAGGTCGTATAAAAATAAATCTTGATATTATGGATTCAAGTGTTCCTTTGAACTCTGTCAATCATATGGTTAATAAATTAACAGTTGGGATTGTGAGTGCTGGTTTACTAATGGCAAGTAGTTTATTGTGTACAACTCAGATGAGTCCTCAGTTTTTTGGAATACCAGCTATTGGTTTTATTGGCTATATGACAGCTATTGGATTAGGGATATGGTTGTTGATAACTGTATTAAAAGAAAGAAAATATCGTAAATAGACATAAAAATATTGACAAAATAGGTTATTTTCATTAAAATGAAAGTGTTCATAATAACTAATGAACGTTACAAACCGCTAGAGTAGGCTCCCCAATAAATGCCTACTCTTTTATTTTATATTTATATTTTAACTCGTTTGAATTTTAATAATTTGATATAATAAAGATATAGTGAGGGGGGAGATAAGTGAAGGAGAAAATTCAACAACTAATACAAGAACATGTTGCATTACATATTGAATGTTCAAAAGATATTGCTTTGAAGATTGAAGATATTGTGAGTGAATATCAAAACATGTCTATCTTAAGTGAAAATATGGCCATGTATGAGGATATGAAGGTTAAGGAATATCTACGTTTTTTTGCTGATATATCACAGAAAAGAGAATTCATAGAACAAGCCATTGAATATATGCATCTTACAGATTTTTTACATCTTAGAATTGCTAAATGTACATTAATTCAAAAACGGCGTATTTTAATTGCTAGAGAAATTATTAAAGATTGTGATATTTATTGTCTAGAAGAACCAATGAAAGATCTTAATGAAGAAAGTATTCATATGATATTACATTGGTTTGAGATTGCTAAGCGACATCATAAGAAAATAATAACAATATCTCGTTCATTTAAGGACATCTGTTTGTGTGATGGATATAAGGTGTATATTCGAAATGATCACATTCAACCTATTGAGCAAGAAGAAAATATTGAAATTGATGATGATACAATGGTTATTCAAAAAATATCTGTAAAACTCAATAATCGTATTTTTTTATTAAACCCTGAGGATATTGATTATGTAGAAGCATATGATGGAAAATCCCAAGTTTATGTAAGAGGAAGTTGTTATCAATCACCTTTTTCAATGGATGAGCTTGAAAATCGTCTTCATCGCTTTGGGTTCTATCGTTGTCATCGATCATATTTGGTAAATATGCAAAGAGTTACACAAATTGTGAAATGGACAAGGAACTCTTATTCATTAAAATTAATCAATTATGAAGACTCTATGATTCCTTTAAGTAAATTAAAAATACAGGAAATGAAGACTATTTATCAGTTTTAATACTCATTTCAATGTTTAATATGCTCTTTTCATGGATATTTTATAGAAAAATATCCATTTTTATATAAAATAAGAAAAGTCAGGAGGGGTACAAAATGACAGATAATATTATTTCGGTTCAACAGCTTACAAAAAGTTTTGGATCACATAAAGCTTTGGACAATTGTTCATTTGAAATTAAGAAAGGTGAAATATTTGGATTTTTGGGTCCAAGTGGAGCTGGAAAAACAACGACAATTAAATTGTTATCAGGTCAGCTGCATAGTGATACTGGTCAAATTACTATTTTAAATGATAGTCCTTTTTCACAAGAAATAAAGCAAAAGATTGGCATTATGAGTGATAACAGTGGTTTATATGAAAAGATGAGCGTTTATGATAACTTAGTATTGTTTGCTGATATCTATGGTGTTGATCATAGTCATGTGGAGCGTGTATTAAGGGAAGTTGATCTTTTAGATGCTAAGAAAATGCTTGTATCTAAATTGTCACGTGGAATGAGACAAAGAGTTATTTTTGCAAGAACGATTATTCATTCTCCAGAGATCTTATTTTTAGATGAACCAACTGCTAATCTTGATCCAGCAACTGCTCAAGAAGTAAGAGATATCATTAAACTCTTAAATCAAATGGGAACAACGGTTTTCTTAACAACCCATAACATGGAAGAAGCTGATGAGCTTTGTCATCGTATTGCTTTCTTAAATCATGGACATGTTATTGAATGTGGGAAACCAGAGGATTTGAAATTAAAATATTCTAAACAGACAATAGAATTAACTACACAAGATGGGAAAAGAACAATCCCATTAAATAAAGAAAAATTAATTTCTGAATTAAAAGATATTGATGAATTGCTGATGATTCATTCTATTGAACCATCATTAAAAGAAGTCTTTCTATTCTTAACAGAGGGGGAATAATTAATGAAATTCAATATGCGTTGCTTCATAGCTTTATTTAAGAAAGATTTTAAAAACAGTTTTACAAATAAAAATGTTCTCTTATTACTTTGTTTACCAGTTATGTTTTGTCTTCTATATACAATGATTTATTCTGATATGGAAGGTATACCAACAGGATTTGTAACAATTTTATGCATTGTTTTGGTTTTATCAATTATTCCAGTTAATATTCTTGCCAATATGGTTGCAGAAGAAAAAGAAAAGCATACACTTCGCTCCTTAATGATGGCTAATGTCAGTGCTTCTGAGTTTTTGCTAAGTAAAGCAACAGTAGCATTATTATTGGTTGTTTTAGATTCATTTTTAATCTTTATATGCTGTGGTGAAGGTTTTCTCAATATAGGCTATTTATTAATTGTGATTACAATTGTATCGATTGGTCTTTTGTTTTTTGGTGCATTAGTAGGATTGTTGTCTAAAGATCAAATGAGTGCTGGGACACTGAGTTCACCTATTATGATTTTACTAATGTTGCCACCAATGTTTGCCAATATGAATGCTTTTTTTGAAAAGATAGCTGTTGCTTTTCCAACTACTTCATTCAAAACACTTTATTTTATTTTACAAGATGGACAATCATTATTCTCACAAGATGCTCTTATTGCTTTTGGTGTTGCAGTAGCGTGGATTGTTCTTGGATTAATAGGATTTACAATTGTATATAAAAAACGTGGATTAGATGATTAAAATAGATTTGTATTTATATAAAAAGATTCAATTTCATTTATAGAAATTTGAATCTTTTTTAATATTGCATATCATACTCATAATTTTTAATCTTTTAAAGATGGATATATTGTAAAAAGTCATTATAACTCCTGGTATATTGAAGTTACTCATACAAAGAGTAATAAATCTAATATACCAATTCTCCTTTCTACCTGAATCTTTTGGTATCACTTCAGGTTGTGATAAAATTTGTAATTGTGAATGTGGATTTGTATCTTACTCTCTATTGCTCTGACTTTCTAGAAAGAATCTTACCACTTCTTCGTATCGCATTTATTATTAGTTGTATGAGTCTTTTGAATTCTAAACACACCAGGTTTTTGATACCTTTGAAGTGGATTCAATTTCACAATCACAAACTATCGTAAGAAAGGAATTGATAATTATGAAACTTGTTGGCATTGACATCGCCAAATATGAACACGCTGCTTTTATCATGGAGGCTTCTACTGGCGAATCTTTATGTGATCCTTTTTTCTTCAAAAACAATAAAGAAGGTTTTAAAAAACTCTATACGGAACTTAATAAATATTCAAAAAACGAACTCTTAATCGGTATGGAAGATACAGGGCACTATAACTTCGCCATTGAAAGTAGTTTATTGGCTGAAGGCTATAAAGTAGCTCTTATTAACCCTATTACTACTAAAAGCCTTAGAAAAGCTTCTTTAAAATCCGTTAAAAGTGATAAAGAAGATGCCCTATTAATTACGAAAGCGCTTTTAGACAAAGCCTACTATCGTATCATCTCTATTCAAGATGAGAAATTAAAGGAAGCGAAAGAATTAACTCGCTATCGTACACAACTAACCCTTGAAATGAATCGTAAAAAGAATGTTCTTCAACGACATATTGACATTGTTTTTCCTGAATTTAATACATTATTTAATAACGAATACACCATTACTTATTTAAACATTTTAAGAAAATATAGTGACGCTTATACAATTGCTCATACAGACATTCGTTCTTTAAGAAAATGTTTTAAATATTGTAACTCCTTTAGTGCGGAAGAATTAAAAGAATTAGCTTCTAATTCTGTTGGCATTCATGATGTTTCTATTTCTTTTATCATTCAATCGGTTATTTCCAGTATTGATTTAATCAACTCTCAAATTGAAGAATTAGATAAAAAAATAGAAGAACTCGCCATCACACAAGCTTCTTCTATCACATCAATACCAGGAATATCAATTATTACTGGTACTTCTATTTTAGCTGAACTTGGTGATATAAGTAAATACTCAAATGCAGGAAAAGTAATTAAATTTGCAGGTGTAAATCCTTATATAAGTGAATCTGGCAAATTTTCAGCTGATAAAACAGCCATAACCAAGAAAGGTTCCAAATATCTAAGAACAACACTTTATAGAGTCATTATTCCTGTAATTCGTCATAACCCTGCATTCAATAATTACTATCATTTAAAACGAAATCAAGGTAAAGGGCACCTCTGTGCTTTAGGTCATTGTGTAAGAAAACTTTTGAGGATTATTTATCATCTCGAAACAAACAATCTATCTTTCGATATAAATTCACTCAAATAGTCAAAACTTTTAACAAACCACATTTTATTGAAATGTGCTATTTTTAACTATAGTTCTTTTCAACATATTTACATTCACAATTTCAAAGATCGAATACTATATTTTCAAGTATTTTATATTTCATACTTTTTCACAATTTACTACTTGACTTTAATATAGTTGTCTTTCTTTTCTGATGTTTCTGTTGAGAGTGTCGAAAAAAATGATATAATGGTAACGAATATGAATAATGGAGGGGACTTATGAAGCAACGGGGGATGAATAAATTATTTGTTTTTATTATAATCATAACTTTTGGCATAAGTCTTTTTTCTTTATTACAGCCGACCTCTGCAAATCATACAATTAAAGTTGGATATATTGATTATCCAGGCTTTTTAGAAAAATCATCATCTGGACAATATGTTGGTTATGGTGCTAAATATTTGGAAGAAGTTTCTCAATATACCAATTGGGATTATGAATTTGTTTTAGATTCATGGGATAATTGTTTAGAAAAACTAAAAACTGGTGAAATTGATTTATTATGCACAGCTCAATATACTGATGAAAGAACACAATATTATGATTATTCACAGTATTCTATTGGTGATGAGTATACTATTGTATATACACGTGAAGATGAGAATATTTATTATCAGGATTATGAAGCTATGAATCACTGCAAGATTGGTTTTTTAAGTAGCAGTTATCAAAATGGTGTTTGGGAGAAATATGCAAAAGAGCATAGTATCGAATATAAATCCCAATATTATACAACAGAGACAGATGTCTTAAATGCTTTATATAATAAGGATGTTGATATGGTTGTTGTTGGAGGTTTGGCTCTACATGAAAATGTGAAAGTTATTGATAAGTTTAATGCTGAACCTTATTATTTTATAACTGCTAAAAATCGTCAGGATATTATGGAGCCTTTAAATGATGCATTGAGTCAAATTTATAATCGCAATCCTTATTTTAATGCATATCTATATGAAGAATTTTACAGTACAAGTGCGTATTCAACACAACCTCTTTTCACAAGAAATGAAGTGGAGTATATTAAGAATGTGCAGTCTATTCCAGTTGGTATTGAAGATGAACTCTATCCATTTTCTTATGATGATGATCAACAGCGTAAGGGAATTTTTATTGAACTTTTAGAAAAAATGTCAGAAAAATCTGGATTATCTTTTAAACCAAATTATTATTTAGAAAAAGAAAAAAATAAAGCAACCTTTATAGAACAATTGCAAAATAAAGATGCTTTATTTATGGGTGTGACAAAGGATGAGTATTCTTTTCATATGAAGTCTCAGTACCATATATCCAAATCTTTTTTAGATGTGAATCAAGTTATGATTGCGAGAAAAAATGAAGTATTTGATAATCAATATACAATTGCATTAACAAAGAATCATACTGGCTATGAATCACAGGTTTATTCAAAATACCCGGATGCAAAAGTCCTTTATTGTGAAAATATGAATGCTTGTTTGAAAGCAGTATATTCAGGGCAAGCAAATATGACTATTGGAGATGCTTATTCAGTCAAATATTATATCCAAAAACTGGGTTTTGAAGATACTTTAGATATTTATAATATTTTATTGGAGCCTATTCAATTATGTTTTGTTGGTCAATTAGATAATAATCCAGTCTTGATGAATATTATTGATAAAACGATAGATAGTTTGTCTAATAAAGAGATTGAAAGAATTGTTCAAACATATACAGTTGGTTTAAAATATGAATATTCATTACTTGATACTATTTACCAAAATAGAACCTCAATAACTTTCGTTGCTTTAGTAATTATTATTATTCTTGTTATTATAGGGCAGTCTATCAAAAAACGTACTGAACTTTTTATGCAAAAACGTGAAACAGAAATTTTAAGAGAAAAAGCGGAACTCGATCGTTTAACTGGGATATATAATCAGTCAACATTTTATGAGAAGGCAAGAGAAATTCTAAATCAAAATGAAGAAGATTTCTGTTTAATATATATGAATATTAATCGTTTTCAAGTTATTAATGATTTATATGGAATTGAAGAGGGTGATAGATTATTAGCTTATATAGGAAAGTATTTAAAAGATTACATGAATAATCATTCTCACACGTTGGTATGTCGATTAACAACTGATCACTTTTTAATATTAACTACACAATCTGAATACAAAAAGAATAAAAAAATAGATATCTTAAAAGACTATCCTTTAGATTTTAACAGTGCTTTACGATTTGGAATATATTTTATTGAAGATAAAAGTTTATCTGTACATATTATGGCAGATAGAGCTGCTATGGCTGCAAAAAGTATTAAAAACAGATATATTAATCAAGCAGAAGTTTATAATGAAGAACAGCGTCAAATCATCTTGCAGGAACAAATGATTATGGATGAAATACAAACTGCTATTCTTCAAGAAGATATTCTTATTTATGTTCAGCCTAAATATGATATTGAAAATAATATGATTATAGGTGGAGAAGCTTTGGTAAGATGGCTACATCCAAAGCATGGACTGATTAGTCCTTCAGTATTTATTCCAGTTTTAGAAAAAAATGGCTTAATTACACAATTAGATGATTTTGTTTGGGAGAAAACATGCCAGTTATTAAGAGAATTAAAAAACATGCATTGTTTATTACCAATATCTATTAATATTTCAAGATTAAATTTTTATCGAAATCATCTCCCGCTTTTATTACTTGATCTTGTTCATAAATATGAACTACAACCACAAGATCTTCATTTAGAAATTACAGAATCTGTTTACTCTAAAGATACAGAAGTTATTTATTCTGTTATAGAAGAATTGCAACAATTAGGATTTGTTATTTTAATGGATGATTTTGGAAGTGGCTATTCATCACTTAGCATGCTTAAAGATGCACCTGTGGATATTATCAAATTAGATATGGGCTTTCTTAGTTTAAAAGATGATATGAAGCGTAGTTATGCAATAATTGAAGCTATTGTTGATCTGTCTTATACTTTAGACCTCTCTCTTATTGTTGAAGGTGTAGAGACAAAGGAGCAAGTTGCATTCTTGCAAAAGATACATGCTCAATATGCACAAGGATATTATTTTTCTAAGCCAGTTCCAGTCAAGGATTATATTAATTTATGTTTAGAGAATCATTAAAAGAGATCATCATGATGATGATTTCTTTATTTTATCTTTTATAAGAAAAATAGTTCGTAAAATTAGACAATTGAATACATCAATGTAGACATTAAAAAACTTGTGTTTATATGGAAAAAAGTGTAAAATATCAGTGTATAAGAGGTGAAATCATATCCAAAATGATAGTTCGTAATTGTCTACATTTTCGAACTGCTATGTAAGGGAGGCAAATCATTTATGATGGTTACAAAAGATATTTTCGAAGATATAGTACTTAAAATACCCAAATGCCAGTATATTTCTGATTTACGTTCTATGATTGAGCGAAATGATGTATTTGATATCATAACTGCTATTGAAAAGATTGAGGCTAATGAATATTCAGTCAAGCAATGGCATGAATTGTATCAATATTTATTTAAAGAATCGAATTCATTTAAAACTGCTGAAGATATTAAAGATTATATATTAAGTTTATTGAAGAAATAAGCATCATCTCTTTTGAAGAAGTTGAGATAATGCTTTTTTATTAATAACATGTATTTTTTTGTAATTAATTATAATATATTTCTTTTTTACAAATTCATTAAGAACTTTTGTTACAGTTACACGAGATAATCCAACAAGTGAAGCGATTTCTTCATGGGTATAAGGGAGAGTGTTATTTATAATATCTTTATTTGGATTATCATGCACAGTTTGTTCAAGCAGGAAAGATGCCACTTTTTCATATCGATCATATGTATAGGCTTTTTTTATGAGAAGAGAGAGATGATCACAAGTTTGCGACATCAATTGTAAAAGAGAAATGGTTAATTCTTTAGATTCATTAAGATAAGGATATAAATCATCTAGATGACAAGAAATGAGTTCAACATTTGTAATAGCATCAGCAGTTGTTGGGCGCAATGAATTTTGTAAAAAAGATGACTCTCCAAAGATTCTTCCTTTATCTATGATCTCTAAAGTAACTTCTTCACCAGTAGGATTCATGACATATATTCGGACTCTTCCTTTAGTAATTAAATAGAGATTCTTCGCATCATCTTCTTGCATATATATGATTTCCTGAGGTGAATATTTTATTTTTGTACCAGCTTTTTCAAAATAATGAAATAATTCTTCTTTAATTTTCATAAAATCACCACTTTCTTATTTAATTGTAACATAGGTTACAATCTAATAAAAGGAGATATGATAAAGTCTTGCACGAGGTGAGGCGTATGAAACAAAAATTATTACATATTGTTTATATTGTTGTGGGAAATATTTTGATTGCTTTCGCATTGAGTACATTGTTATTAGAGAATAATATTATTGCTGGTGGTGTTTCAGGGATAGGTATTATTTTTAATCATTATTTTGGTTTGAGTATTTCTCTTAGTGTGGGAATTCTTAATGTTTGCCTATTTGTATTAGGTTTCTTATTTTTAGGAAAAGTATTTGCAATGACAACACTTGTTTCTACATTTTTGTTTCCATTCCTATTAGAATTTTTTGAGAGTCAACCAGTTTTTCATCATTATTTAAATGATCCATTACTAGCTTCTATTATCGCAGGATGTTTAATCGGAATTGGTGTAGGCTTGGTCTTAAAAGCAAATGCTTCAACAGGTGGAGTAGATATTTTAGCCATTCTTCTTCATAGAAAATTTGGTGCACCTGTGCATATTGTTTTAAATATCACAGACTTAACAATTTTGTTATTTCAATTCTCATTCAATGATACAACACATGTTATTTATGGTATTGTGACAGTTATGATGACAACCATTATGTTAAATAAAACATTAACTGCTGGAACAAGTTTAATGCAACTTGTTGTTATAAGTGATTATTATGAAGATATTAAAGATATGATTTTACATGATCATGATGCTGGTGTGACTTTATTAGCGAGTGAAAAAGGTTATACTGAAGAAAATTCTAAACTTGTTTTATCAATATTACCATATCGAAAATTACCAGATATCAAAGAAAAGGTGAATCAAATTGATCCTTTAGCTTTTATGATTGTATCTCATGTTGATGAAGTTGGTGGGAAAGGATTTACTTTAGAAAAGAAGTAAATAAAAGAAAAGCATATGATTTGATTTTAAATAAAATGCATGATAATATATGCACAGTTAGTTAATGCTAACTGTGCGTTTTATTTATTATGAATAAAAATGCTGAATATGTAAAAAATATAAACGGAGGTAGAAATTATATGTCATTAATCGGAAAAGAAATCAATGAGTTTAAAGTTCAATCATTTGTAAATGGTGAATTTAAAGAAGTAAGTAAAGAAGATGTTTTAGGAAAATGGAGTGTATTCTTCTTTTATCCTGCAGACTTTACATTTGTATGTCCTACTGAATTAGAGGATTTAGCAAACAAATATGAAGAGTTCAAAAACATTGACTGTGAAATTTATTCAGTATCATGTGATACTCACTTTGTACACAAAGCTTGGCATGATACATCAAAAACAATTCAAAAAATTCAATATACTATGTTAGCAGATCCAACTGCAACTTTAGCAAAAGATTTTGAAGTGTATATTGAAGCTGATGGATTGGCTGAAAGAGGAACATTTATTGTTAATCCTGAAGGTAAAATTGTTGCTTATGAAGTGATTGCAGGAAATGTTGGACGTAATGCAGATGAGTTATTAAGACGTGTTCAAGCTTCACAGTTTGTTCATGAGCATGGAGATGAAGTTTGTCCAGCAAAATGGAAACCTGGAGAAGAAACATTGAAACCATCATTAGATTTAGTTGGAGTTCTTTAATGAATCAAGTTTATGATGCTATTATTGTTGGAGGGGGTCCTGCGGGACTTTCTTCAGCAATTTATCTTGCAAGAGCAAAATATAGTGTTCTTGTTATAGAACAAGAAAAAATTGGTGGTCAGATTACAATCACATCTGAAGTGGTCAATTATCCAGGAGTTTTAGAAGCATCAGGAAGTTCCTTGACAGAAACAATGCGTAAACAAGCGCAGAAATTTGGAGCTGAGTTTAAAATTGCGCATGTCAAAAGTTTGAATATGGATGGAAATATCAAAACAATTATGACTGACCAGGGTAACTTTCAGGCAATTGGAGTTGTTTTGGCAACAGGGGCAAATCCAAGAAAACTTGGATTCAAAGGTGAAAAAGAATTTCAAGGACGAGGTATTGCCTATTGTGCAACATGTGATGGTGAATTCTTTGAAGGTTGTGAGTTATTTGTGATAGGTGGTGGCTTTGCTGCATGTGAAGAGGCTATTTTCTTAACACAATATGCAACAGAAGTGACAATGATTGTCCGTGAAGAAGATTTTACATGTGCAAAGACGATTGCAGATGAAGTTAGATCACATCCAAAAATTAAAATTATCTTTGAAACTGAGATTATTGAAGCAGGTGGTCAAGGTGTTTTGGAATATGCTGTTTTTAGAGATAATAAAGAGCAGACAACTTGGCGTTATGATGCAAAAAATAATCAACGTTTTGGAATCTTCGTTTTTGCTGGATATGTTCCTGCAAACGACTTATTTAAAAATCAATTAGCATTAAATGATGGTGGATATTTGATAACTGATAAATATCAAAAGACAAATCTTGATGGTGTTTATGGTGCTGGTGATATCTGCGAAAAAGAATTAAGACAAGTTGTAACTGCTGTGAGTGATGGTGCGATTGCTGCAACATCATTAGAAAAATATATCCCTCAAGTCAAATCGCAGCATCATATTGTTACAAAAGAGGTTCAAAAACAAGAAAAAATAGAACATATTGAAACTCATAATCAGCACTTTATTAATGAAGATATCCGTACACAATTACAGCCAATATTTAATAAATTAACAAAAGATATTTATCTTGTTGGTGTTGGATCATCTGATTCATTCTCTCAAGAGTTAAAAAGCTTTATAGAAGAATTCTCTTCTCTTCATGAACGTATTCATGGTGAGTGGAATGATAATGCTGATGAATCTCCACATATTATGCTTTATAATCATCAAAAAAATCCACTTGGGGTCAACTATCATTGTGTTCCAGGTGGCCATGAATTCAATTCTTTTGTTTTAGCTGTATATAATGCTGGAAGTGAAGGGCAAGTTTTGGAAAATGATATTCTTAAAAAAATACATGATCTTCAATCACATCATTTTCAAGTCTTTATTTCTCTTTCTTGTACAATGTGTCCTGACGTTGTACAAGCCTCACAGCGAATAGCTTTAGAGAATCATCAAGTTCAAACAGATATTTACGATTTAGCCCATCATCCTCACTATAAAGAACAATATAATATTATGAGTGTGCCATGTATGGTTATTGATGGACAGAGAGTTGTTTTTGGAAAAAAGAATCTGGAAGATATTCTAGAAATTATTGAGACTGCCTAGACAGTCTCTTTTTATTTGCATATGTTATTTTGAGGTGAACATCATGGAACCATACCGTGAAGATGAGTATTATGATTATGACCCTAATATGACAAGACAAGGGTTCGTTGTGCCATATTGGTTTTGGTGGTGGTTATTTCCACCATTTCCGCCAAGGCCACCGTTTCCACCGGGACCAGGACCAAGGCCACCATTCCCACCAGGACCAGGACCAAGGCCACCGTTTCCACCGGGACCAGGACCAAGGCCACCGTTTCCACCGGGACCAGGACCAAGGCCACCATTCCCACCGGGACCAGGGCCAAGACCGCCAAGACCAATGCCTAGAAATGATGAAGACACAGTTATTTAAACTGTGCCTTTTTCTTTTGCTTTCTTCTGTTTTCTTTCAATTTTTTTATATTCAATTGTTGCAACTACAACTGCACCACCCAAATCTAGCATTAAATCTTTCATTGTGTCAGCAAGAGCCTCATGCCCAACGAGAGGAACATCATCTTTATCATAAAGTGTTGATCGTGTAGATTTCATATATTGTTGGTTATTTGTATGAAAAATGTCATCAACAGTATATTCTCCAATTTCCCAAACAGCTCCAATTGCTAGTGCAACACTAACAACAGTTAAACTCATAAATAAAGGAGATATAGAGAGCGGTATTGTATATTCTTTATCTAGATATTCAATAACAATAAATCCAACATATGCAATAACTACTCCTGAAAAGGCATGAAGGATAGAATCCCAGTAAGGTATTTTTCCATAGAAGTTAAAAACATCACCTAAAATAAAACCACTAAAAGCAAAAGAAATTAAGATAAAGTCAAGAAGATTTGGTATTTGAAAATGATATTTATCTTTAATAAATTGAGGTATTCTTAAAACCAATAACATTCCCAATAACTGAACCATTGTAAAAATTAAACGACCTTTATTGGCATCCTGACGTGTAAATAATAAAAATATTGCAATTCCTAGCATCAAGACAACTAACCAAAAGATTATCTTTCTAGAAATAATCAAATAATAAGGTTTCTTTTCTTTCAATTTTGAATTCATGATATAACCTCCCTAGGCATACTAACATCCTTTTATGAACTTAAGATAAATCATGGTTCAACAATAGTCTCCATGATTCGATTAATTTTTCAAGCGAATAAGTGGCATTGGCTGGAGATGTTGATGGTAAACAAATATCTTCCTTTTGTGTGACTGGAAAAATATATTTTTGGTATAACTGATGTGCTTTTTTACCATTCGTATATATCGTTTCAATAGAAGTTTCTTCGATTAAAGAATTGATATCGTTAACCAGAACATTTTCAATAGAACTATCACTTGAACCAACAATATCACAACTCGCAATAACATCCCATACAGCAATATGGTGTTTTAATAAAAATGCTTTCTTATCCTCAATTGTTTGAAGTTTTAGATCGAATAACTGTTCAAATATTTTCCAAAAACGATTTTGAGGATGATGATAAAAGAATTGCCCCTCACGTGACTTGACTGATGGAAAAGAACCTAAAATTAAAAGATAAGAATCTTTGTTATAAACTGGTTGTATATTATGATATTGTTTCATAACAGAATTTACTCCCTTCTTTTTTTATTTCTTCTATTATATCAATTTACAAATAAAGAAAAAAGGTATATGATTATATATGCAGATGATGTGAATCATTGACCCATCTTTCAAAATTGAATAGAGTCTTTGTGGCAGGGTGTAATTCCCTACCGATGGTAAAAGTCCATGACCCACAATAAGTGGTTGATCTGGTGTGATTCCAGAACCGACGGTAAAGTCCGGATGAGAAAAGACATTTTCTGTGCACGCCTAGACATTTTTTGTATAGGTTATTTTTTTTAGAGAAAGAAGGAGACAGATTATGAAAAACATGAATGTAAAAGAAATGACAACATTGGGAATTTTATCAGCTTTAGCAATGATTTTGAGTTTATTAGCTTTTTTCCCACTTGTTCCAGCAGTACCTTGGCTTACCTATGATCCAAAGGATATAGTGATTGTTATTGGTGGTTTTATTTATGGACCTTTTGCGGCATTTCTCATGAGTTCTATTTGTGCTGTTCTTGAAATTGTTTTTAAAGGAGGCACAATTATTGATGTCATGATGAATATTATTTCCACTTGTGCGTTTGCCTGCGTCGCATCAACAATTTATAAGAAGAATCGAAGTAAAAAAGGTGCTATTATAGGTCTAGTGAGTGGAATTGTGGTTATGACAGTTTGTATGACAATATGGAATTATATTATTACACCCATTTATTATAATATGCCACGAGAGGCAGTCGTTTCTATGTGGTTACCAGGAATTGTTTTGTTTAATATACTAAAAGCCAGTTTGAATGCTGGAATCACTTTATTACTATATAAGAGTGTTGTAACAATTCTTAGAAAGACACATTTGGTGGAAGGACAGGGACAACATGCAAAAAGTTCAGGACTCATTATTATTGGTTTGTTTATTACAATTTCAATCATTTGTGTTGTATTAGCTATTCAAGGCTTAATATAGGAGGAAAAGAGATATGGAATTTAAAGAAGCTGTAGAATTTTTATTTGAAAAATTGGCACCATCAAAAATTATGGCATTAGCATCAAGCGTTGATAATCATGTGATGGTCAGAAATGTAAGTTGTTTAATTTATGACGATGCGATTTATTTTAAAACTGATAAGAATTTTAGAAAAACAAAACAGTTGTATGAAAATCCACGTGTTGCTTTATGTTTTAGTGGTATTCAAGTTGAGGGTGTTGCGACTATAAAAGGTTTAGTAACTGAAGAACCTGAACGTAAATTTGAGAAACTTTATCAAAAGTATTTATGGGGAAGTTATAATGCTTATAGTCATGAAGATACTGAAATTTTGGTTGAAGTGAAACCATCTTTTGTTGAAATTTGGGATACAGATGAGAAAAATAAGGCTTATCAAATCTTTATTGACTTTGATAAGAAAGAAGTTGAATATAAAAAATATGATGAATAATTCCAGACTTATCTGGAATTTTTCTGATTTTAGATATATTATAAGTTGGTCAATAAATATGAAACATAAATAAAGGGTAGGTCAATGAATTGAATATTAAGTAAAATTATGGAAAAGAATGATAATAATTATCAATAAATATGAGTTATGTTGCTATTTTTCTTGTCAAAAAAGTGAAAAAAGGGTACAATTTTAATGTTTTTTGAATAAGGAGAGGAAGGTTGAAATGTTAGAAAAAATCTTTAAATTAAAAGAAAAAGGAACAACTGTTAAAACTGAAGTTTTGGCGGGTGTAACGACTTTCTTAGCAATGGCGTATATCCTAGCTGTAAACCCACAAATGTTAGGTGAGACAGGTATGAGTATACAGGGTGTATTTTTAGCAACTGCTATTAGTAGTGCTGTTGCTACAATCATTATGGGATTACTTGCTAACTATCCAGTTGCATTATCTGCTGGAATGGGAGTAAATGCTTTATTCACATACACAATTTGTTTTGGTATGGGATTAAGCTATCAAGGTGCATTGGCTTGTGTCTTTGTATCAGGTATTATTTTCTTAGTTATTTCTATTACTGGACTAAGAAAGATGATTATTAATGCCATTCCTGCTCAGTTAAAATTAGCAATTGGTGCAGGTATTGGTTTCTTTATTGCATTTATTGGATTAAAGAATGCAGGTATTATCATACCAAGTGAAGCAACAGCTGTTGCATTGGGAAATTTAAAAGATCCAGCGGTTATATTAGCAGTTTTTGGTATCTTAGTTACAATTATTTTATTAGCTAAAAAAGTTCCTGCTGCTGTTTTCTATGGTTTATTAATCACTGCAGTTGCTGGTATTGTGGCTGGGTTGTGTGGTATCAAGGGGATGCCACAATTGCCAACAGGTGTTGTATCTGTTGACTTTGATTTTAGTTTAATTGGAGCATTTGCTTCTGGAATGGAAGAATTACTATCACATCCAAGTTGCATTGTTGCGATTTTCTCACTATTATTTGTAGATTTCTTTGATACAGCTGGAACGTTAGTTGCAGTTACAAATCGTGCTAATTTAATTGATGAAAATGGTGAGTTGGAAAATGTTGATAAGGCATTGTTAGCAGATTCAATTGGAACAGTTTTTGGAGCAACAATGGGAACTTCTACTGTGACATCATTTGTAGAATCTACTTCTGGTGTTGAAGTAGGAGGAAGAACGGGTTTAACTGCTATCACAACTGGAATTCTGTTTCTTTTATCAGTGTTTTTCTCACCATTACTCTCTTGCGTTACAAATGCAGTGACTGCACCAGCATTGGTAGTTGTAGGGATATTAATGGCACAACAACTCAAAGGAATTGACTGGGATAACTTTGTTTTTGCAGCCAGTGGATTTATGACAGTTATTTTCATGATTTTGGCATATTCTATTTCTGATGGAATTGCTATTGGATTTATTACATATGCTTTAGCAATGATTGGTGTAGGTAAAGCAAAAGAAGTCAAACCAATTGTTTGGATATTGGTTCTTTGTTTTGTTGTTTTCCTAGTATTCTTACCAAAATAGACATTCTTAGGGATGTCTATTTTTTCACACAAAATTCATAACTTTAGTTTATAATACTCATGTTTGATGAATACTAAATATACAAAAATCTTTGTCTTCTTGAAAATATATTTGTATTTATAAGATGAGTGTGTATAATAATAGTGTTGTCGAATGTGTAGAAAAGAGGTTAGTTATGAAAAAAATAATATCAAGAAGATTGCTATTTATCTTAACAATAATCGCAGCTATCTTTTTTAGTTTTGTAATGTTTGAATTACAGGTTCTACCATTAAAATACTATATACCATTAGTGGTTATGATTTTTTTGGGCGCTTTTTTACTTTATCGTGGTGAAAAAGATAAACATAATCAACATTCTATAAAAGTGACTTTATTAAAGTTTGTAAATGTTATTTTAGCAGTTTTATTAGTTGTTGGTTCTTTGTATGCAATGAAGGGTTCTGATTTCTTAGCTGCTATTACTGGTGGAGGAGATCAGACAATTGAAATGCATGTTGCTGTTCTTAAAGATTCCCCATATCAATCATTAAATGATTTAAAAGGTAAACCATTTGGTGCTAATACTATAGATGCTGTGAATATTAATAAGACAGAAGCAGCTATTGAAGATGAGATTGGTGATATTGATGTGACTGCTGCTTCTTCGTATGAGCAATTAATCAATTCATTAAATCAAAAAAGTGTTGAAGCAATTATTATTAAAGCAGTAGACTTAGAATCCTTAGATGATATAGAGAAAGGTTTTAATGAAAAAATAAGAACTGTGAAAAAAATAGAATTAAAGATTCCTAGTGTATCTGCAAACAGTGCTAAAGTGACAAAAGAACCTTTCCATATCCTTATTAGTGGAACTGATAAAGAAGGACCAATTGGAACATTTGCTTTATCAGATGTGAATATGATTGCAACTATCAATCCCACAACGAAGCAAGTTTTATTAACGAGTATTCCTAGAGATTATTTTGTTGATATTATTGGTATGGATGGTGTGAGTGGTAAAGATAAGTTAACACATAGTGCCAAAGGTGGTATGCAATGTACAATTCAAACAATAGAAAATTTTATGGGAATTAAGTTTAACTATTATGCTAAATTTAACTTTACATCATTTATGAATGTTGTTGATGCATTGGGTGGAATTGATGTCAAAGTTCCTAAGTATCAAGTCATTGGTAGAGATGATGGTGTTTTTGTCACAAAGAAAGGTAAATATACAATTAAACCTGGTGAGAATCATTTTAATGCCAAACAAGCTCTGTCTTTTGTCAGAGAAAGAAAAGCATTTGTTGAAGGTGATACCATTCGTGGAAAAAATCAAATGCTCATGTTAAAAGCCATTTTGAAGAAATGTACTTCAGCAAGTATTATCACAAAGATGGATGGTGTTTTTGAATCTTTATCTGACAGTTTTGAAACAAATATGGAAGCAAAAGAAGTAAAATCATTAATCAATATGCAAATTGATGATATGGCTTCTTGGGATGTTCAATCTTATCATTTAGATGGTGATGGATCTCAAAGAACAAAAACTTTAGCAACTGTTGGTGACGTGACTAAGGTGAATCCGTTAGGAATGTTTATAACTATTCCAGATCAGACATCAATTGATCAGGCTAAACAATATCTTCAATCTGTAATGAACAATGAGATTATTAAAGTTAAAGATGAATAGACCTTCAAATTTGAAGGTCTATTTTCTTGACTTTATGCATATAATTCTATAAAATATGATTAAATACAAAGAAAAGAAAGAGTAAATGTTATAAACAATTGTAGAGAATTCTTGGTTGGTGAAAAAGAATATTGCGTTAATATTGAATACATCTTGGAGTAGACGGTTGAATAAAGTAGGCTGGTTCGGATACACCCGTTATCGTGTTAGAGTATGTTGGTACTCGAAGAGGTTGCTATTGTGAGATAGTAACAAATTAAGGTGGTAACGCGATGATCTCTCTCGTCCTTATGTGGATGAGAGATTTTTTGTATATAAGAGGAGGAAAGAAAATGATTATTGTATTGAAACAAAAAGTAAGTGATGAAGATTTAAAGAGAGTTGTGAATAAGGTAGAGAAATTTGGGTTAACTGCCCATGTTTCACAAGGGGAAGAAACAACAATTGTAGGTCTTGTTGGAGATGTTACAAAAGTTGATTCAAAACAAATTGAAGTTGATGAAGCTGTAGAAAGAGTTATGCATGTGAGTGAACCTTATAAGTTAGCGAATCGAGCATTCCATCCAGATGACTCTATTATTGATGTGAGTGGTGTCAAAGTGGGAGGAGACCACTTGGCATTAATTGCTGGACCTTGTTCAGTTGAATCAAAAGAACAAGTCATTGAGATTGCTAAGGCAGCAAAAGCAGCAGGAGCCAATATGCTAAGAGGTGGTGCATTCAAGCCAAGAACATCACCATATGCATTCCAGGGAATGGGAACAGAAGGCTTGGATATCCTTGTTGCAGCAAAAGAAGTGACAGGATTAC
Organism: Coprobacillus cateniformis; assembly: GCF_009767585.1. Classification (NCBI taxonomy): domain Bacteria; kingdom Bacillati; phylum Bacillota; class Erysipelotrichia; order Erysipelotrichales; family Coprobacillaceae; genus Coprobacillus; species Coprobacillus cateniformis. The sequence goes on along the minus strand of NZ_WSNW01000001.1, from coordinate 640,051 downwards.
CGATTGTTTCAGAATTAATGAGTGCAGAGTATATAGATGAATTCAATGCAAAAGTAGATCTTGTTCAAATAGGAGCAAGAAACATGCAGAACTTTGACCTGTTAAAAGAAGTTGGAAGAAGATGTACAAAACCAATCTTGTTAAAAAGAGGGTTAAGTGCAACATTTGAAGAATGGGTCATGAGTGCAGAATATATCATGGCAAGTGGGAATCCAAATGTCATCCTATGTGAAAGAGGAGTGAGAACATTTGAGACATATACAAGAAACACATTGGATTTACAAGCGATACCAGTGATTAAGAAGTTAACACATTTACCAATCATCATAGATCCATCACATGCAGGAGGAAAATGGTGGCTAGTGGAACCTATGGCAAAAGCAGCAGTGGCAGCAGGATGTGATGGATTAATGATAGAAGTGCATAATAGTCCAGAGACAGCCTTGTGTGATGGACCACAATCATTAAAACCAGAAAAGTATACACAATTGATTGAACAAATCAAAGAAATTGGTAAAATAGTAGGTAAAGAAGTTTAGAAAAAAGAGATTATAAAATATTTTGTATAAATTATCCTTCCAATGGTAGAATGAAATACCATAGGGAGGATTTTATGATGAGTAAAAAAGATTAAATAAAATATTAAGTTGAATATATATTTGGAGGGAAAGTTATAGCAAAAATTAACATTATATTGATTGTCAAAAAGAAGGCAAAAGTATATAATGATAAAAATATAAAAAGGAGGTTACATGATGAATTTTAAATATTATATTCCAACCCGTATATTATTTGGGACTGGCTCACTTCAACAGTTAGGAGACCAAGAATTACCTGGCAAGAAGGCAATGATTGTCACAACTCATGGACAATCAGTTAAAAAATATGGTTATCTTGATCGAGTCATTGAACAGTTAGAAAAACAAAATATTGAATATCTTCTTTTTGATAAAATTCTGCCAAATCCAATCAAGAGTCATGTTAATGAAGGTGGACGACTTGCTAAAGATGAGCATGTCAATTTTATTATTGGATTAGGAGGTGGAAGTGCTATAGATGCAGCCAAAGCAATTGCTATTATGGCAACAAATGATGGAGACTATTGGGATTATGTCCATGGTGGAACTGGTCTAGGGAAAGAAGTTGTTCATGACCCACTGCCAATTGTTGCTATTACAACAACTGCAGGAACAGGTACTGAGGCAGATCCATGGACTGTCACAACAAAAGAAGAGACAGGTGAAAAGATTGGTTCAGGTTATGATAAAACATTCCCATTTCTTTCTATTGTTGACCCTGAACTTATGTTAACTGTGCCATCACTATTAACTGCTTATCAAGGTTTTGATGCACTGTTTCATAGTTGTGAAGGATATCTTAATAAAGCTCATAATCCCATCAGTGATATGTATGCACTTAAATCCATTGAATTGATTGGCAAAAGTTTAGAAATTGTTGTTAAAGATGGGAAGAACATAAAGGCAAGAGAAGATGTTGCTTTAGCAAATACCTTGGCAGGAATGGTAGAATCTATTTCTGGATGTATTTCTGAACATAGTATTGCTCATGCTATGAGTGGCTATGTTCCAAACTTTGAACATGGTGCTGCTCTTATTAGCATTAGTAAAGAATATTATACAATGCTTATAGAGAAACATGCCTGTGACCAACGTATAATTGATATGGCTAAAGCATTGGGAAATAAAGATGCAAAAAAACCACAAGATTTTGTATATGCCCTTGTTAATTTACAGGCACATTGTGGTGTTGACGGTATCAAGATGAGTGACTATGGTATGACTTATGATGATTTACCTCGATTTGTACAAAGTGCAAGAGAAACAATGGGAGGACTCTTTGACTCTGATCCTATTGAAGTAAGTGATAATGATGTTTTAAATATCTTGCAAAAATCTTATAAATAGGAATAAAGGTGTTGATTTCATAGATCAGCACCTTTTCTATATCTTGACATATTCTCACAAATGTATCATAATATATGCAAGTGAATACTTGCAAAGGAGGGCGTATGGATAAAACGAGGCAAAAGATTATTGATGCAACAATGCATCTTGTGATGGAAAAAGGATATGCTTCAATGACAACAAAAGAAATTGCTGAATATGCACATGTTAATGAGAGTACATTATTTAGAAAGTTTGGAAGTAAAAAAGAGATTGTTTTAAGTGCTATGCAAGAAAATTGGCATCCTCATCTTTCATCAGATGATTTCTATCCAATAACAGGGGATCTTTATAGGGATCTTCTGCATTTCTCATCAGTTTATATGCAAAAAGTTACCCCTCAATTTGTAAAAGTTTCTATTGGACTCAGAAGTCCAGAATTATATCAAGATACTGTTGAAGGGATTATGAAGGTACCACAGGTTTTTAAAGATATTCTTATGCAATATTTTGAAGAAATGCAGAAATTAGATAAAGTGATTCAACAAGACATTGAATCATTAGCGATTAGTTTTCTATCTATAAATTTTGGATTTGTATTTTTTAAAGGATCTTTTGGAGAGCGTCTCACAACTCTGAGTTCAGATGAATATATTCAAAATAGTATTAAGGTTTTTGTTAAAGGAATTCAAAAGGTATGACACTTTTGTGTCATTTCTTTTTTGATAAGAATGCAAGTGTTTACTTGCGTATAAGGAGGAGAAAAATGAGTTGTTATTTTTTGGTTCAAGTTTTTTGTTCAGATCAACAAAAAAGAGTATTATATGATGAGTATATACATGATGTTAAACCTATTGTTGAAAGTTATGGTGGTAAATATCTGATACGAAGTGAGAATTTGATTTCATTAAGTTGTGCATGGAAACCAGATAGAATGATTCTCATTCGTTTTCCTAACAAGGAAACACTAGAGAAATGTTTCCATTCTAGTGAATATTTAGAAATCAGTTCTAAGCGTGAACAAAGTGTAGAAAGTCATGCTCTGATTATTGGAGGGATGGAAGATGAAGATATGTAATGGGGTTTATCAGCTGAAGATTTATTTTTATGTAACACCTGAAATAGAGAGATATGTTTATGTTTATATTTTAACTGGAAAATATTGTTACTTAATAGATACAGGTATTCATGGTTCAGAAAAGCTCATTGAAGATTATCTTCATCAATTGGGTTATCAGATAGAAGATATTCATGGTATCTTTTTGACACATGCTCATCCTGATCATATGGGAAGTGCCTATGCATTACAAAAGAGAAGTGGTTGTCCTATATATGCAAGTTATCTTGAAAAAGAGTGGTTTGAAAATGTTGATAAACAGTTTGCAGATAGACCAATTCCTCGTTTTTATCATCTTTTACAAAATTCAGTTCATGTTGATATGGCTATTGAAAGAGAAACAGAAATAATGTTGGAAGACTATTTATCAATGAAGATTATATTGACACCTGGTCATTCTCATGGGTCCCTTTCTTTTTTATTCAATTATCAAATTTTATTTACTGGTGATGCTATTCCTGTTGTTGGAGATATTCCTATTTATACTCATGTTTATCAAACCCTAAAAACTTTAAATACGTTATTAAATATTCAATCTATAGATTATTATTGTCCGGCATGGGATGTTGTTTATCAACAGGAAATGGGAAAAGAAAAAATCAGAGATGCTATTCATCTGATTGAATCCATTGATGAATGTGTTCAAAGGATGATTAATGATTATCCATCAATAAGTTATGATAGATTATTTGAACTTGTTTGTTATCAAATGAAAATGGAAGTCTTTAAACAAAATCCATTATTTAAGAAAACTATACTTTCTCATATTTATTATCAATGTTATGATTGAAATCATGGAAAATCATAATTCATTTTTCGAATATATGGAAAAATATATAAAATATTTATATTTTAGGTAAAAGCCATTGACAAATGAGGAGATATCGCATAAAATACTAACAACAAAACTACTGATATAAATACAGTGAAAAGAAAGAGTAGATTATTGAACTTGCGTAGAGAACTCTTGGTTGGTGAAAAAGAGTGAGGGAATGTAATTGAATTCATCTTGGAGTAGACGGCTGAACAAAGTAGGCTTAGTCCGGGAATGCCCGTTATAGCATGAGAGTATGAACCTAAAGGTTAGGCGTACTTGATAAGGTTTATTTAGTAATAGATAAGCAAACTAAGGTGGTAACACGAAAGATGTATCTCTCGTCCTTATGGATGAGGGATTTTTTATTTATACAGTAGGGGATAAAAAGAAAAGGAGAAAAAGAAAATGATTATTGTATTCAAACCAAAAACAAGTGAAGAGGATGTTAGAAAGGTTGCTTCTGTTGTTGAAGCAAAAGGATTAACAACACATATTGTCGTGGGGGAGGATGTAACAATTTGTGGTGTTATTGGAGATACAACAAAAGTGGATCCTAAACAAATCGAAGTTTCATCAGTTGTAGAAAGAGTTATGCATGTGAGTGAACCTTATAAGTTAGCGAATCGAGCATTCCATCCAGATGACTCTATTATTGATGTGAGTGGTGTCAAAGTGGGAGGAGACCACTTGGCATTAATTGCTGGACCTTGTTCAGTTGAATCAAAAGAACAAGTCATTGAGATTGCTAAGGCAGCAAAAGCAGCAGGAGCCAATATGCTAAGAGGTGGTGCATTCAAGCCAAGAACATCACCATATGCATTCCAGGGAATGGGAACAGAAGGCTTGGATATCCTTGTTGCAGCAAAAGAAGTGACAGGATTACCGATTGTTTCAGAATTAATGAGTGCAGAGTATATAGATGAATTCAATGCAAAAGTAGATCTTGTTCAAATAGGAGCAAGAAACATGCAGAACTTTGACCTGTTAAAAGAAGTTGGAAGAAGATGTACAAAACCAATCTTGTTAAAAAGAGGGTTAAGTGCAACATTTGAAGAATGGGTCATGAGTGCAGAATATATCATGGCAAGTGGGAATCCAAATGTCATCCTATGTGAAAGAGGAGTGAGAACATTTGAGACATATACAAGAAACACATTGGATTTACAAGCGATACCAGTGATTAAGAAGTTAACACATTTACCAATCATCATAGATCCATCACATGCAGGAGGAAAATGGTGGCTAGTGGAACCTATGGCAAAAGCAGCAGTGGCAGCAGGATGTGATGGATTAATGATAGAAGTGCATAATAGTCCAGAGACAGCCTTGTGTGATGGACCACAATCATTAAAACCAGAAAAGTATACACAATTGATTGAACAAATCAAAGAAATTGGTAAAATAGTAGGTAAAGAAGTTTAGGAGTGAGACTATGGAAATGAAAGTGAATTTAGGTAAAGACAGTTATCCTATTTATATACAACAAGGATTGTTAGATGAGGTTTTGGGTTATATCAAACCTATATTTCAAGGAAATAAGATTATGATTATTTCTGATAATCAAGTGTTTTCATATTATGGCGAAAAGATAGAAACACAGTTAAAAAAAGAATATGAAGTTGGGCACATTGTTGTTCCTCATGGAGAACAGTCAAAAAGATTTGATATTTTGCCTGAACTTTATAATGAATTGCTTTCATTTCAATTGACACGTACTGATTTAATTATTGCCTTAGGTGGCGGTGTTATTGGAGATTTGGCAGGCTTTGTCGCAAGTACATTCTTGCGTGGAGTGAAGTTTGTTCAAATCCCAACTTCACTATTAGCACAAGTTGATTCAAGTGTTGGGGGAAAAGTTGCAGTTGATTTGCCAGCAGGTAAAAATTTAGTTGGAGCTTTTAAACATCCAAGTCTTGTTTTAATTGATCCATTGACATTAAAAACATTAGAGAAAAGATTTATTAGTGATGGAATGGGTGAAGTGATTAAATATGGATGTATCTTTGATGCAGACTTATTTCAGCAACTCGCTTGTTATACATCATTTGATGAATTGTATCAGGATATTGATGAGATTATCTATCGTTGTGTTGATTTAAAAAGAGATGTTGTGGAAAAAGATTTATTTGATTTTAACGATCGATTAGCATTAAATTTTGGTCATACTTTAGGACATGCTATTGAACAATACTACCATTATGAAAAGTATTCTCATGGTGAGGCAATTAGTATTGGAATGGTACAATTAACACGCATTGCTGAAGCAAAAGGTCTGACAAAAGTAGGAACTGCTGATCAAATCTGTGATGTTTTAAAGATTTATCAATTACCAACTGTTTCGCATTTGAAAACATCTGATTTAAAACAAGCTATGGCAGTAGATAAAAAGAATATTTATAAAAAATTATCTTATGTTTTATTACATGCTATAGGACAATCATATATTTATCCAAGTGATTTGACATTTATTGATGAAGTTGAGGAGGTTTAAAATGGCAATGACAATAACACCAAAAAAATTAAAAGGAAAAGTGAATGTCCCTCCTTCTAAAAGCATGGCTCATCGTGCCATTATCTGTGCATCACTTGCGAGAGGAAAAAGCATTATTCGTCATATTGAATATTCAAAGGATATTGAAGCAACAATTTCAGCTATGAAGGCATTAGGAACAATGATTTTTCAATATGATGATTATTTAGAAATTGATGGAACAACGACTTTTATGAGAAATATGTGTGATATTGATTGTCATGAATCAGGATCGACATTAAGGTTTATGGTTCCTATTTCCATTGTTTGTGAAGCCAATGTTCATTTTACAGGGCAAGGACGTTTAGGCAAACGACCATTAGATGTATACTATAAAATATTTGATCAACAAAATATTGGTTATTTATATCAAGAGGATGTCTTGGATTTATATATTAAAGGACGATTAAAAGCAGGTGAATTTGAAATTCCAGGTGATGTGTCTTCTCAATTTATTAGTGGTTTGTTATTTGCCTTACCATTGTTGGATGGTAATTCAAAAATAATGATAACATCACCTTTAGAATCTAAAGGTTATATTGATTTAACATTGCAGATGTTAGAACAATATGGAGTGCATATTGAAAATAAAAATTATCAAGAATTTATCATTCATGGAGGACAAATATATCAACCATGTGATTATTATGTAGAAGCTGATTTTTCTCAGGCAGCATTTTATCTTGTGGCGGGAGCTTTAGGTAATGATGTTGTATTAGAAGGGTTGAATTTATCAACACATCAGGGAGATAAAGAGGCTATTGATATCTTAGAAAGAATGGGATGCCAATTAATAGCTAAAAATGATGGATATCAAATATATCCTGGTATTTTGACTGCAACAACAATTGATGGTTCACAATGTCCTGACATTATTCCTGTTATTGCCTTAGCATGTGCACTGAGTGAAGGTGTGACACATATTGAAAATATTGGACGTTTACGCATTAAAGAATGTGACCGTTTATCAGCAACTGTAGAAGTTATTAATCAGTTAGGTGGTATAGCAAAGGAAGAAGAAAATGCGATGATTATTGAAGGTGTGAAAACACTTCAAGGTGGGAAAGTTTCTTCATATAATGACCATCGTATGGCAATGATGGAAGCGATAGCTTCAACAGTTTGTCATCATCAAGTTGTTATTGATAATAAAGATTGTGTTGAAAAATCTTATCCTAGTTTTTGGGAACATTTTGAAATGTTAGGAGGTGTGTATGATGAGTTCTTCATGGGGGACTAATATAGAATTATCTATTTTTGGTGAAAGCCATGGGCAGGCTATAGGAATTGTGATAGGAAATTTACCTGCGGGTATTCAATTAGATATGGTTGATATTCGACGTCAGATGAAACGTCGTGCACCAGGTCTAAATATCATGTCTACACCAAGAAAAGAAAAAGATGAAGTCCAAATTATGAGTGGACTCATGGGGGACGTCACAACAGGAGCACCTCTATGTGCAATGATTTATAATAGTGACCAGCATTCAAAAGATTATTCCTTACTGCAAGAATGTATGCGTCCAGGACATAGTGATTATCCAGCTTATATTAAGTATAAAGGATTTAATGATGTCAGAGGTGGTGGACATTTTTCAGGAAGAATAACAGCACCGATTGTTTTTGCAGGTAGTGTTGCAAAACAAATATTAAAACAAAAAGGAATTGTGATTGGGGCACATATTCAAAGTATTAAAGATGTTTATGATGATTCTTTTGGTGTTGATATTTCTTCACAGGATATTGAGAATATGTTACAACAACAATATCCAACCTTAAATTCTCATGTTTTTGAAAAAATGCAGGCAACGATAGAAGAGGCTAGAATAAATTGTGATTCAGTTGGGGGAATGATAGAATGTGCTATTTTAAATGTCCCTGCAGGAATTGGTAATCCGTTCTTTGATTCAATTGAGTCACATTTATCACCTTTGCTATTTAGTATACCAGCAGTAAAAAGTGTAAGTTTTGGATTAGGTGAAAAAATCACAGAGTTGTATGGACATGAAGCGAATGATTGTTATTATTATGATGATGAGAAAGTGAAAACAAAAACCAATCATAATGGAGGTATTACAGGCGGAATCAGTAATGGGATGCCAATTATCTTTAGAGTTGGGATAAAGCCAACACCATCAATTTCTCAAGTTCAACAAACAGTGAATATTAAAACAAAAGAAAATACAGAATTAGAAATTATAGGAAGGCATGATCCATGTATTGTTCCTAGAGCGGTTGTTGTCGTTGAATCAATGGCAGCATTAGGGATTTTGGATATGATGAAAGATATATGAAAGATTTAGAAACATGTCGCAAGGAAATTGATGAAATTGATCAGCAGATGATTGCTTTATTTGAAAAAAGAATGAATGTTGCTAAAGATGTGATTACGTATAAATTAGCACATAATATGGAAATCTTTCAATCACATCGAGAATTACAAGTGATTGAAAAAAATACGAAGCGTATTCATAATGATGACTTAAAGGATTATGCAAAAACATTTATTCAGGATATGATGAATATTTCAAAATCTTATCAAGCTTCATTTATTCCACCTCAAAATATCTATCAACTGATTCCTGCACGTTATGAAAATATTGTTGTTGGGTATCCAGGAGTGACAGGCTCTTTTTCTGAAAGTGCACTTGATGCTTATTTTGGTAGTGAAACAAAAAGAAAAAACTATGAGCATTTTGATGAAGTATTTGAAGCGCTTAAAAATGATGAAATTGATTATGGGGTTGTCCCATTAGAAAATTCATCAACCGGTGCAATTAATGATAATTATGATGCAATTAGAGATTATGGTTTCTTTATTGTTGGAGAACAGAGTCTTTCTATATCCCAACATTTATTAGGTTTACCAGGAAGTTCTCTTGAAGATTTAAGAGAAGTCTATTCACATCCTCAAGGATTACTACAAAGTCGCCAGTTTTTATCTGAGCACGCTTGGATGAAACAAAGAGAGTATGCAAATACATCTTTAGCTGCTCAATATGTTGCTAATGAAAAAGATCCAACCAAAGCTGCAATTGCTTCTGACAAAGCTGCCCAACTCTATGGTTTAGAAATATTACAAGAGAATATTCAGAATCTCAAAACGAATTCAACACGTTTTATTATCTTTGGAAAGCATTTAGAAACATCAAAAGATGTATCGCATGTGAGTATTGTTTTTACTTTAAAACATGAAGTGGGATCGCTTTATCAAGTTATGAAAGTGATTAATGACCATCATATTAATATGTTAAGAATTGAATCAAGACCTTTAAAGGCAACACCTTGGGAATATTATTTCTATGTGGATTTTGAAGGAAATTTAGAAAATCAAAATATTATTTTAGCATTGGAAGATATGAAAACTCATACAATTACTTTAAGAGTGCTTGGCAACTATGCTAAAAAGTAGGAGAATATATGGAAAATATTGTTTTAATTGGAATGATGGGTTGTGGAAAAACGACAATCTCAAATCTTCTTTCAAAAGAACTTTCAAGACCTCTTATTGATATTGATGAATATTTGGTTGATAAATATGATATGACAATTCCTGAAATGTTTGATATTTCTGAAGATTATTTTAGAGAAAGAGAAACAATCTGTTGTCAAGAAGTAGGATTATTAGAAAATTATATTATATCTACTGGTGGTGGCGTTATTAAGAATCCAAAGAATATAGAAGCTTTACAAAGAAATGGGATTATTATTTATATTGATCGTCCAGTAGAGTTGATTTTAAGTGATGTTGAAATAGCAGCACGACCTTTACTAAAAGATGGACCTGATAAACTTTATCAGTTATATAAAGAAAGACATCAAAGATATCTTGATGTCTGTAACTGTCATATTCAAAATACATCTTCGTTGGAAGATGTTGTTGAAAAGATCATAAAAATAATCAAAGAAAACAAATAGGTGCAAGATGAGGTTCTTGCACCTATGTTCCTTTGATATAGAGGAAAAGGATTGAATTGTAGATGATAAATATGAGGTCTTTACCATCTGCTTATATCATACCATAAAGTTATGGACTTTTTGTGTCGGATTTTGTAATCTTATTGAAAAGGAAAAAAATTTTATGAGACTCAAATGAGTAACAATAAAAAAAGTTATCAACAATAATTTCTTGCATATAAACAGGAGTTTATGGAGGCGGGAGATAGTATGGATGGAACTGCTAGCCTACAGTTTACTGATTTTTTTGATAAATAGTTAAAAAATAATCGGAATAACGGCAAAAAAGAAACAATTCATTAGAGGATTGTAGAAAATGTGTTGAATTGTGAATCTACATGATGTATTGGTTAATGTGATTAAGACAACAATGGTTCTACTAAAACGATTATAAATAATGATGGAATTCTAGAAAATCAAGTCACATGAAATGGGCAAATAAAACAAAGATATTGGATTCATAGAGAAGAGAAATAAAAAATGTTCATATTCTCTTTTTTTCTGCGAAGTTTTTCTTTATAATGAATGTGAGGTGAAAAACATGGAGAATTATTTGGCAATAGATGTAGGTGGTACAGCATTAAAGATTGGTTTATTAACTGAAGAAGGAGAAATTTTGGAATCAGATTCAAAGAAGACGCCAAAAACATTAGACGCTTTTTATCAAATCATAGAAGATACATTTCATGAATATGAGGGTGTAAAAGGATTGGCTCTCAGTTTGCCTGGTGCAGTTGATAGTGAAACAGGTATTATTGGAGGATCAAGTGCATTAGATTATATTCATGGTCCAAATATAAAAGAAGAGTTAGAAAAACGTTTACAAGTACGTGTGGAAATGGAAAATGATGCCAATTGTGCTGCTTTGGCTGAGGTCTGGAAAGGTGCTGCCAGTGATGTTAATGATTGCTGCTTTATTGTTAGTGGAACAGGTATTGGTGGAGCAGTTGTTAAAAATAAACGTATTCATAAAGGACAGCATTTACATGGTGGAGAATTTGGATATATGATTGCAGATTTCAATTTTGAAACAAAAGAAATGAAAACGTGGTCTGATGTAGGGTCAACGGTTGCAGTTGTTCGAGCAGTTGCAAAAGCCAAAGGAGTAGATGTGGCTTCACTTGATGGTAGAGACATTTTTGATCATTATCATGAAGATAGTGATTATGAGAAAGCTGTAGATAAGTATTATTATGTCTTGGCAAATGGCATTTATAACTTACAGTATGCATATGATCCTCAAAAGATTATTATTGGTGGAGGAATCAGTGTTAGAGATGATTTGTTAGATGAAGTGAATCAAAGATTAGATGTTATTTTCCATCGTTTTAAACATGCAAAAATTAGACCCGTTGTATTGACTTGTCAATACCACAATGATGCAAATTTATTAGGTGCTCTTTATCATTTCTTAACAATTCATTCATAAAAATGAATTATAATATCAAACAAAGAAAGAGGTGGTGTGTGTGGCAAAACAAATGCCAGTTATTCAATCAAAACTAAGACATATTGTCAAAGTGCCAGAATGCATTTATGATGTTTCTGGAATTAATGTTAATGGCAAAAGAATTAAATCATTAGTCTTTTCAACTGATGTTGCAGTTATTGCCAATTGTAATGCAGATGCTGTTATTGCGGTTTATCCTTTCACTCCAACATTACAAATTACTAAATCAATTATTGAAGTTGCTCAAAAGCCAGTGTTCGCTGGAGTTGGTGGTGGGACAACTGCTGGTCCACGGGTGAATAATATTGCGTTGGATGCTGAATTAAATGGTGCTTCAGCAGTTGTTTTGAATGCTCCAACAAAGACGAGGTTTGTACAAGAGTTGGCTCAGATTATCGATATTCCTATTGTTTTAACGATTGTTTCTTTAGACGAAGCGTTGGAAGAAAGGATGCTGAATTCTGGAGCAAGTATTATCAATGTATCAGGTGGTAAAAATACGGTTGCAATTATTAAGGCCTTAAGAGCTATTGATAAAGACTTTCCAATCATAGCAACTGGAGGTCCAAGCGTCGAGACAATTAAAGAAGTCATTCAAGCTGGGGCTAATGCAATTACTTATACACCACCAACAAATGGCGAGATTTTTAAGGAAATGATGGAAAGATACAGAATTCAATGTAGTCATCATGAAGAGTAGAAATACTCTTTTTTCTTTTCAATATAATGACTTTTGTAAGATTATCCTATATAATAGCCTTTAGAGGTGAAAATGATGAAACAATATTTAGAATTGTGTAAACATATACTTGAAAATGGTGAAGATAGAGATGATCGTACAGGAACAGGAACTCGAAGTGTTTTTGGATATCAGACAAGATATGATTTAAGAGAAGGATTTCCTCTTTTAACAACAAAGAAAATGTTTTTAAGACCTATCGCTGAAGAATTATTATGGTTTATTAAAGGGGATACCAATATTAAGTATTTGGTAGATAGAAATGTACGTATTTGGAATGAATGGCCATATGAAATATTTAAAAAATCAGAAGATTTTCATGGTGAGACATTAGAAGAATTTGTAGAAAAGATAAAAGAATTATCAGCAGATGATCCGTTTGTTATCAAATATGGTGAATTAGGTCCAGTTTATGGAAGACAATGGCGTAATTTTAATAATGAAGGAATTGATCAAGTTTCAAAATTAGTTGATTCATTAAAGAATAATCCTTATTCAAGAAGACATATTATTTGTGCATGGAATCCTGCAGAGGTTGATGAGATGGCTTTACCGCCTTGTCATTCTTTCTTACAGTTCTATGTATCAAATGATCAAAAATATCTTTCATGTCAATTGTATCAAAGAAGTGCTGATACATTTTTGGGTGTTCCATTTAATATTGCTTCTTATGCATTGTTTACTGCAATGTTAGCACAAGTCTGTGGTTATGAAGCTAAGGAATTTATACATACGATTGGTGATGCTCATATTTATAAAGATCACTTTGATGTTGTTAAAGAACAGATGTCAAGAGAGCCACTTTCATTATGTCAGTTGGTATTAAATAAAGATGTCAAATCAATTTTTGATTTTACAATTGATGATATTAAGATTGAAAATTATCAGAGTTATGGAAAACTTGTAGGGAAGGTGAGTGTATAATGATTAGTATTATTGTAGCAATGGATGATAATCAATTAATTGGGAAAAAAGAATCATCTAATGGTATGCCTTGGAATAACAGTGAGGATTTAAAGCATTTTAAAGCAACAACAATCAATAAAACCATTTTAATGGGATATACAACATATATGGCTATTGGAAGACCACTTCCAAATAGAAAAACAATTGTTGTTTCTTTTGAACCATTTGATGATGAACGAGTAGAAGTGAGAACATCTTTAACAGATGTTATTCAAGAGTATAAAGATAAGAATGAAGATTTATTTATCTCTGGAGGAGCATCTATTTATAAGCAATCTTTACCCCTTGCAGATCAATTGTTGATTTCAAGAATTCCTGGAGCACATGTTGGAGAAACCTATTTCCCTGATTTTGATGAATACGGTTTTGAATTACAGGAAACGATTCCTTATGAAACATTTAATCTTCAAGTTTATCGAAGAGGTCACAAATGAAAAGAATACTATTTTTAATTATAAGATTATTATATCGTATTCCAGGATGGTTATTAAAGATTCGTTCTTATAATAAACATATTGATGAGACAACTTTTGAAGAGCGTTTTGATTTTGGACAAAAAATGATTCGTAAAATCAACTCTAAATCAAGAGTAAGAATTCATAGTTTTGGTCAAGAAAATTTACCAGCTGAACAAGGATACTTAATTGCTCCTAATCATCAAGGGTTGTTTGATGCATTAATTCTTTTTGAAACACATGATAAGCCATTTAAAGCCATTGTGAAAAAGGAATTAATGAGCGTGTTTGTTTTAGGGAATGTTTTAAAGATGTTACAGTTTGAAGCTATGGATAGAGAAAACTTAAGAGCTTCTATGAAAGTTATAAAAAAGGCAACGCAAGAAATGAGCGAAGGACGAAATTATGTTATTTTTCCTGAAGGGACAAGATGTCGTCAACAAAATCAGATGCTAGAGTTTAAAGGTGGAACGTTTAAAACAGTTATTGATGCTAAAAAACCAATTGTTCCAGTTGCTTTAATTGATTGTTATAAGGTTTTTGACAATAATACAATTGCGCCAGTAGATGCACAAATACATTATTTGAAACCTATCTTCTATGATGAATATAAAGATATGAATAGCACTGAGATTGCTCATTATGTACAAGAATGTATTGAAAAGTGTATTGCTGAAAATGAAAATAGATTTTAAGAGGTCATTATATGATCTCTTTCTTTTTCAATTTATGAAATTTTATATGTTTAAAATCATAAACAGTGATATACTGTTTATGTAAACATTCGTCAAATGTTGATGAAAGAGCATTTAAAAATATATCTTCATTTATATAAATGATTGATACTTTGTGGGAGGGAAAAGAATGGAAAGTAAATCTTTAGATATTCGTTATGCATGTATTCATGGCTTCTATTGGATGATTTGTTGCGCCATGATTGGTTATGCATCTGTATTTTTATTGGATAAAGGATTTGATAATACTACAATTGGTATTGTTTTGTCTATTTCCAATATATTAGCGGTATTTGGACAGCCAGCAGTTGCATCATATATGGACAAAACAAGCCGTTTATCATTAAGGATGCTTATTTCTTGTATTTTGGTTGTTATTATTGGGTTATCACTTATTTTAAGTTTTTTATCAGGAGCATCAATTGTCATGGTTGTTTTAACAATTACGGTTTTTACATTAATGTTAACAATGCAGCCATTTATTAATTCATTGACATTTGCTTTTGAGAAAAATGGAATCCATATTAATTTTGGATTAGCAAGAGGAATTGGTTCTGTTGCGTATGCAGTCATGTCATTGATTTTAGGAAATATAGTAGCTATTTTTAGTCCTGAATTATTACCATTCTTTTATGTTGGATTATCTCTTTGTGCATTACTGTTTGTATATACATTTTATCTACCAGGACATAAAGATGAAGTTATTCATGAAGAAAAAGAAGAAGTTCATGATCAATTGTCTATGGGACAATTTATGAAGAAATATAAAACATTTATGTTATTATTGGTTGCTACAGTCTTATTATTTTTTGATCATTCAGTGATTAATAACTTCTTTATTCAAGTGGTTAATCATATTGGTGGAAATAGTGCTGATATGGGAAATGCTATTTTTTTGGCAGCAGTTTTAGAACTTCCTACAATGGCTTTATTTACAAAGTTTCAAAAGAAATTAGGTTGTCGTCAAATGATGTTGATTTCTGCTATTTTCTTCAGTGTTAAACATATTGTTACGTATTTTGCTATGAACATGTTCATGATTTATGTTGCTCAAGTTATGCAAATGTTAGCATATGCTGTTTTCATTCCAGCCTCTGTGTATTATGTCAGTCAACTTGTTGAAAAGCATGATATGAATAAAGGACAAGCACTTGTTACAGGAGCAATGACACTCGCTGGAGTCTTTGCAAGTTTGGCAGGTGGCGTTCTATTGGATGCTTTAGGTGTTTCTAAAGTTCTCATGATTGGAGCTATTATCTCAGTATTGGGAACTATTTGTATGTTTGTAAGTGTTGAAGATGTTGATAAACATGAAAGAGAATCGTGAGATTCTCTTTTACTTTTGTTTTATAAGTTTACAGACTTCACGATCATAGGTGAGTAAGCCATTGACTTCTTCCTCAATATCACTGACTTGTGTATAAATTGCTCCACAGAGTCCTTTTTGAATAAGTGGTTCAACAGTTTCTTTAAATAGTTTTTGATACCCAAGAGTCAATTCTTCTTGATTGAGAAAAGTTTTATAACCATAACTCTTTTTAATACTTATGTGATGAGGGACTTGATAAACATATCCTCCGTATTCAGATAATATAAATGCTCGGGAATCTGGAATTATTTTTGGTTCATCAAAATAATGATGTTCACTTCTAAAATCACCACATTTTTGATCAAACCAACCACTTGCTGAATCAATGAATCTTGATGGATCTAATTTATGTATGTATTTGGTTAATTTGACAGTTTCAAATTGTCCCCATCCTTCATTAAAAATCACCCATGTACTGATGCAAGGAAAATGAGAAAGATGCTGAATGGTTCGTTCACATTCTTGAATCCATTCTTCTTTTCCAATGGCATTCTTTCTACCAAGAAGATAATTGTGTTTGTCTGAGATATGTTTTTTTGTCCAGCTGATTAAAGATGGCATCCAAGTGATAAACCAAGTATGATATTTCTCTCCACCATTAACCATATCTTGCCAAACAATCATTCCAAGACGATCACAATGATAATACCAACGGGAAGGTTCTATTTTGATATGTTTGCGAATCGTATTAAAACCAAGATCTTTCATTGTTTGAATATCATAAATAAGAGCTTCATCACTAGGGGCAGTATAGAGACCATCAGGCCAATAACCTTGGTCAAGAACACCATTCATAAATATTGGCTGGTGATTGAGACAAATTCTAGGTATATTTTCTTTGTCTTTTTCGATGGTATATAAACGCATTGCAAAATAACATTTCACATGGTCATTGACTATGGAAACGTGAAGATTATAGAGGTAAGGAGAATCAGGTGTCCAGGATATTTTGTGATCAATTTTTAAATATTGAGTAATAATGTTTTGGTCAGATGATATAGATACTATATTTTCATCATTAATCTGAAAATGAATAAGTTCTTGAGTTGGTTGATTGAGGAATACTTTCACTTCAATTTGATTATGGTCATAATCTGGTGTTATTTTGACATCTTGAATATATGTCTCGCTTACCCACTCTAACCATACAGTTTGCCAGATACCACTTTGTGCTGTATAATACATTCCACCTCTTTTGAGTCTTTGTTTACCAATAGATTGATATGATGTCTCGGAAACATCTTGAACACGCACTGTTAAGATGTTTGAATTCTCATTTAAAAATCGTGTAATATCAATAGTGAAAGGAAGATATCCACCAACATGATGGAAAACCTTTTTTTGATTAATATAGATAGAGGCTGTTTGATCTACAGCACCAAAATGTAATAAGCAGCATTTATGACGATGTTTGCAAATAGGCAGTGTTCTTTGGTACCAAAGATATTCGTTTGGCTGAAGTTGTTTATTAACTTTGGATAAACTTGCTTCTGGTGAAAATGGAACCAATATCTTGCCTTGATATTGAGGGGGAATACTCTTATCAGGCGTTATAGCATAATCCCAATATCCATTAAGATTGATGTAATTGTTTCTTATCATTTGTGGTCTTGGATATTCTTCAAGAACGTGTTGATCATCTAAATTCTTCCCCCATCTTGTCTCTAATGGAATGAGAGCTTCTTCTTTAGGGAAAAGTCTTACTGTTTTTATAGCATCTATGAGATTCATAAAATCCCTCCTTTGTTTAACTGATTGTATAATAACATTATACAGTTTCAAAACAATAAAGTTAAACTTATTAGAGTGTTTCTATAAAGAATTCTTAAGTGAGGGAATATCAGATATTTATTTTCTAATTATGAAAAAAATTTTACTTTATTATCATAATAAGAAAAGTATTGATAAAATGGTGAAAAATTTCACAACATCTTTTAAATATGTAACATTTATGGGGAAAAGACAGCATTTTATCAACGAAATCTCTTGCCATATAAACGCTTTCAATATATAATATATGTAGTTCAAAAGATATATGGGAAGGAGAATTTTATGAACAAATTAGTAAAAGTATTAGCTGCATCAGCATTAGTTGCAACTGCACTTGTTGGATGTGGAAAAAAAGATGAACCTACTGGAGGTAATACTGCTGCAAAATATGCGAAAGTTGGTTTAGGAATTGTAAGTAATATAAATGATGAAGGACAAGTTAATTCAACTATGGCTGCTATTGGTTTAGATGCTGATGGTAAAATTCAATATATTGATATTGATGTTGCACAATCTACACCAGGTGGAGATGAAAAATCAGCACTTACAAAAACAAAAAAAGAACGTGGTACAGATTATGGTATGAAAGAAACTTCTGCTAAAGCTGGAAAAATTAAAGATGGTGGAGAATGGGATGAACAAGCAAAAGCATTCGAAGAATTCTGTAAAGGTAAAACTTTGGATGAAGTTGCTAAAGTTGAAACTGAAGATTACCATGGTGGTAAAGCTCCAAAAACTGGAACTGATTTAGCTTCTAAATGTACTATTACTATTGATGATTTCTTAGCTGCTGTTGCTAAGGCTGGAACTAACGCTCAAGAAGCTAATGCTGCAAAAATTGGTATTGGTGAAGTTATGTCAAATGATGCTGAAAAGAAACAATTAAATACAACTGTTGCATTAGTTGCTACTGATGCTGATGGAAAAATTGTTTATTCAAAAATTGATGTTGCACAAATTTATAAAGGTGTTACTGATACTAAATCTGAATTAAAAGGTAAGTACAATATGAAAGAAACTTCAGCAAAAGCTGGAAAAATCAAAGATGGTGGAGAATGGTTTGAACAAGCTGAAGCATTTGAAGCTGCAATTAAAGGTAAAACTTTAGATGAAGTTGCTAAAATTGAAACTGAAGATTATCATGGTGGTAAAGCTCCAAAAACTGGAACTGATTTAGCTTCTAAATGTACTATTACAATTGATGCTTTCTTAGAAGCAATTGCTGAAGCTGGAACTGCTTTACAATAAAAAATATAAAAACTGCGAAAATATATCGCAGTTTTTTTTATTTATTGGTATAATAAGAAACGGTGATGAAATTGAAGAAAAAAATATGTGTAATTCTTGCGTTCTCTTTATTTATATTAACAGGATGTAAGAATCAAAAAGACAATTATGAGTATTATACAAAAAACTTTATTGGTGCTTTTGATACAATAACAACCTATATTACATATGCGACAAATCAGGATGACTTTGATAAACAGTGTGAATTAATTGATAAAGATTTAAATTATTATAATCAATTATTTGATAAATATAATTCTTATGATGGTGTAAATAATGTAAAAACAATTAATGATAATGCTGGAAAAAAAGCAATAAAAGTTGATAAACCGCTAATAGATTTATTAGAGTTAAGTATTGAGAGATATGAAAAAATATCTAAGAAAGTGAATATCGCTTTTGGAAGCGTTATTAATATTTGGCATGATTATCGTGAAAAAGCAGAAAGCAATAATGGCGTTGGTACTGTTCCAAGTGAGGCAGAATTAAAGAAGGCTAATCAGCATACTGGTCTTGACAGTATAAAGATTGATAAACAGGCACAAACAGTGTATATTGATGATGCAAATGTTTCTATTGATGTTGGTGCAACTGCGAAAGGTTATGCGGTTGAATTGGTTAAACAAGCTCTTATTAAAATGGGAGTTGATAATTTCCTTTTAAGTGGTGGTGGAAATGTTGCTAGTCATGGAGAAAGAAAAATAAAGAAAGAGGGAGACTTCTATCTTAATGATTGCCAAGAAAAATTTTGTGTAGGCATTGAATCACCTCAAGATGGGAATTACAGCAATAGTGAGTCTGATAATGAAGCTGTATTGGTTGTTCAAGGTGAGTCAATAGTTACGAGTGGTGATTATCAAAGATTTTATAAAGATGTTAATGGTGTCCGATATCATCATTTGATTGATCCAGATACACTATATCCAGCAGTTCATTTCAGAAGTGTAAGTATTATTACTGCTGATAGTGGTTTGGCTGATTTCTTGAGTTCAGCAGTTTTCTTAATGAGTTATGATGAAGGGCTAAAACTTATTGATTCATTGGATGGTGTTGAAGCTATCTGGTTATTAGATGATGGAAAAATAAAAATGTCTAGTGGATTGAAGGATAATGACCATCTATATGTTATTGAAAAAGATCGATTGAAGTAGGAGGAAATTTTAATGCATACTTATAAAACAAAGGGAACATGTTCAACACGTATTGATTTTGATGTTGTGAATGGAAAAGTCACAGGAGTTAAATTTGTTGGTGGGTGTTCAGGAAATTTACAGGGGATTGCAAAACTTATTGAGGGAATGGATAAGGAGGAAGCGATTCAACGTATTGAAGGAATTCGTTGTGGTGCAAAACCAACATCTTGTCCAGATCAATTGGCAAAAGCTTTAAAAGAATGTGAGTAATTGTTACTCACTTTTTCTTTTGATAAAAAATCGTATTTTTCCTTATCTTTTTTCATATCATAGTATAGGTGATTTTTATGATGATACAAAGAATTAAGAAAATGCAATTGTTGTGTGCTGCGTGTATGATATTACAATTGATATGTTATAAGTGGTATATACCTTTTCATTTGTTTGCGGTTTTACTTAGTATTGTAATTATTGTTAATCAAAAATGGTTTCGAGTTATTCAATTACAATATCATTTCTATTTGATTGGTTTATATTTTTACAGATTATGGATTTTGAGTATTGAAGCTGTTTATTTATTGCAGTTAATCTATGTGATATTTTGTTTATATATTGCAATTATGTTAATACTTTTTGCGTTTCACTGTATCTTATGAGGGCGAATTTTGTTATAATATTGAAATAAAGGAGGCGACATATATGTTTGGACATTTACAGGTTTTAAGTGCTTATAGTTTTCAAAATAGTACGATTTTAATTAAAGATTTAATCCAAGATGCAAATGCTAAGCATATAGAAGCCTTGGCTTTAACAGATAAAAATAATATGTTTGGAGCGTTAGAATTTAGTCAGGAATGTTTAAAATATGGGATTAAACCTATTTTTGGAATGGAAGCAAGTGTGATGATTGAAGGAGAGATTTATCCATTTATTTTACTGGCTAAAGATGATATTGGTTATTTTGATTTAGTGAAGGTTTGTTGTGATATTAACTTGCATGAAGATAAATGTATTGATTTAAAATCTTTGGCTCTTTATAAGGGACATATGTATATTATTTCTGGTTCAGCACAAGGAATCGTTGAAAGATTGGTTGCAAAGGAAATGGAAGAGGAGGCTGTGAAATATTTAAAATCATTTAAAGACATTTTTCAAGATAACTACTATGTTATGATTCAAAATCATCATATTAAATTACAACAAGCATTAAACGAAAGAATAATTTCACTTGCAAAATATTGTCGTGTGAAGATTCTTTGTTCCAATGAGGTTATATATTTAAAAAAAGCTGATGCTTTAGCAGTTGACTTAATGCAGGCTGCGAATCAAGGATTAACTTTAGAAAGTAAATATGTTCCTATAACAGAGGAGAAATATTTAAAAACTGAAGATGAAATGAAAATGCTTTTTGATGCTGAAATATTAGCAGAAACGAGAGAGGTTGTTCAAAACTGTAAGGCAACAATCCCTTTACAAGATAAACATCTACCATCTTTTCCAGTTCCACATCATGGAGAAGCATCAGAATATTTAAAAGGGCTTTGTCAAATGGGATTGAAGAAAAGATTCCAAAATCAAAAGATTCCATCTCAATATGTCAAAAGATTGCAGTATGAATTAAAAATAATCCATCAAATGGGATTTGATGATTACTTTTTAATTGTATGGGATTATGTGCGTTTTGCAAAAGTGAATAAGATACAGGTTGGTGCTGGGAGAGGAAGTGCTGCTGGGAGTTTAGTTGCCTATGTATTAGGAATTACTAATGTTGATCCAATTAAGTATGACTTACTTTTTGAACGATTTCTTAATCCTGAACGTGTATCCATGCCAGATATAGATATTGATTTTCAAGATGATCGTCGTGACGAAGTTGTACATTATGTTGTTGAAAAATATGGTCAAGATCATGTTGCTCAAATTGTTACGTTTAATACATATGGGCCACGTGTTGCTATAAAAGATATGGGAAAGGTCATGGGCATTCCTCTAGCTCGACTAGAAATTATTGCGAAAATGATTCCTACGGGTCCCAAAAATAAGAAGACAATTACAACTATGTATAAGACTTCAGCACAATTTCAATCTATGATTAATCAAGACCCTTTGTTGAAAAAAATTATAGGAGCAACAAGTGTTATTGAGCATTTGCCTCGTAATATTTCAACGCATGCGGCTGGTGTCATTTTATCCAAACAACCCCTAAGAGAGGTTATTCCCTTAGTATTAGGGCCAACAGCGACTTTAATGTCACAATATTCAAAAGATTATATTGAAGAAGTTGGATTATTGAAAATGGATTTTTTAGGTCTTAAGAACTTAACAATGATAGATTATATTTGTAAAGATATTAAACGAGATATAAATGAAACAGTTTTCTTAAATCAGCTGCCTTTGAATGATCAGAAAACATATGAACTCATTGCACGTGCTGATACTTTTGGTGTTTTTCAATTAGAGTCTCAAGGAATGAGAAATCTCCTAAGAAAAATGAAACCTTATTGTTTTGATGATATTGTTGCAGCCATTGCATTATTTCGTCCTGGTCCTATGGAAAACATACCTCTCTATCTGAAACGAAGAGGATTACAGGAAAAAGTTGTTTATCCATTACCGGAATTAGAACCAATATTGAAATCTACATATGGAGTTATGATTTATCAGGAGCAAATTATGCAAGTTGCCCAAAAAATGGCAGGTTTTTCACTAGGAAAAGCTGATATACTAAGAAAGGCAGTTTCAAAAAAAGAAACTGGTCTCATGCAATCAATGAAAGAGGAATTTATTGCTGGGTGCATAGATAAAGGTTATAGAGAAGAAAAAGCAATAGAAATATTTGAATTAATTGAAAAATTTGCCAATTATGGATTTGGAAAAGCACATAGTGTTGCTTATGGTTATGTTGCTTATCAATTGGCTTATTTAAAAGCAAATTATCCATTATACTTTTTTGCTTCTATTCTTTCTAATGAATTATCAAGTGAGACAACAAAGTTACATTGTATTCAAGAGTGTAAAACATATCATGTGGATATCTTGCCACCTTCAGTGAATTATTCACATGCACGTTTTATGGTTGAGAATGGTCATATACGTTATTCATTACTTGCGATTAAAAATGTTGGATATGCTGGATATAAAGCTATTGTTGAAGAAAGAAAAAATGGTCTGTTTGAAGATGTTTATGATTTTATGATGCGTATGGATGAATCGAAATTGTCTAAGAAAATGATTGAATCTTTAATTGATGCAGGAGCATTAGACGAATTTCAGTTGAGTCGAAATACAATGAAAAAGAATTTAGATACAATCAGAGATTATGGGAATTTAAAGAATATGTTAGGTATTGATGAAAAACCTGTACTCACAATTTATAAAGATTTTCAAGATGAAAAACTGAGAAAAGAAAAAGAAGTATTGGGTATTTATTTAACTATGCATCCAATTGAATTGATGAAGGAAAAGTTAAACACACCATATATTAATGTTTCTTCATTATATGAATATGTGAATCAAACAGTGAATATTGTTGTTCAATTACAAAGAGTTAAAAATATTACCGATCGTAAAGGTGATGAAATGTGTTTTATTGAAGGATTTGATGAAACAGGTAGTGTCGATGGTGTTGTGTTTGCATCGAGATATAAGAGTATAGGTATGATGTTAAAGAAAGGAAACATTTGTCTTATGAATGGAAAAGTTGATATGAAAGATAAGTTATCTTTTATTGTTGATAAGGCAAGAGTGATAGAATAAAATGGAAGAATTAGTATTGATTGATGGAAATTATTGGTTGTTTAGTTCGTATTATGCGACAGCAGCTATGGGAAATTTGATGGTTAACAAAGATGGTATTCCAACCAATGCAGTTTTTGGGTTTGCTAATCGTTTAGAAAATGTTATTAAAAAAAATCCAAAAGGGATTATGGTTGCGTTTGATGCAAAAGGGAAAACTTTTAGAAGTGATCTTTTAGAAGAATACAAAGGAACAAGGAAAGAAACACCAGAAGAATTAAAATGTCAATTTGAAATTGTTAGAGAATTTTTAGATGCTCATCAGATTCCTTATTGTGAACTTGAGGGATATGAAGGTGATGATATTATTGGTACACTTGCGACTCAGGGATCAAAGCAAGGCTATCAGGTGAATATCATGACTGGTGATAAGGATATGATGCAATTGGTAGATGAACATATTCATGTTTATAAAAGAAATACAAAAACAAAGACTGATGACGTTATTACACCTAAAACATTTTATGAAAAATATGAATTGCAGCCTGATCAAATGAGAGATTTATTAGGTTTAATGGGAGATAGTGCTGATAATATTCCAGGAATACCAGGTGTTGGTGAAAAGACAGCTCTTAAATTATTACATGAATATCAAACTATTGAAAACTTAAAAGATCATTGTTCAGAAATCAAAGGAAAAATGGGTGAAAAGATTAGAGAGAATATTGAACTTGGTATTCAGTCTAAGCAGATTGCAACGATCTTAAAAGATATACCTCTTGATGTCACACTTGATGATTGTCACTATGTTGGTTATGATTTTGATAAGTTAAAAGATTTTTATCAGAAATATGATATGAATTCATTATTAAAAAAGATTTCTATGGAATCAAAAGCACCAAAGCAAACTGAACTTCATTATGAAGTTGTAACGAAGATGCCTTCTATTACTCAAGCTAGTTGTATCTTAGGTGCAATCTATGATCAAAATTATCATAAATCTATTGTATTAGGTTATGCTTTGTATAATAAAGAGCAAGCATTTTATATCTCTTTTGAAGATGCATTAAATGATCAAGATTTCCTGAACTATTTAAAAGATGAAAAATATAGCAAATATAGTTATAACATCAAAGCTCAAATTCTTTCTGCGAGATGGAATGGAATTGATATAAAAGGCATGAATTTTGATTTGCAATTAGCTTCTTATATATTAAATCCAAGTCTAAAAGATGAAATGAAGTCTATTTGTGATTATTATGATTATGATTCTGTTCAATATGAAGAAGAAGTATTTGGGAAATTAGCAAAAAAACATATTCCTGAAATTGATTTATTAGCAAGGCATACAGTTTCAAAGGCCAAAGCTATATATGATTTAAAAGATGAAGCTATTCAAAGATTGAAAGATGAAGAACAATTTGATCTTTATCAAAATCTAGAATTGCCAGTGACTTACATTCTTGCAGATATGGAGTATGTTGGTGCAAAAATCGATATTCATGTCTTAAAAGAAATGGAAATGGATTTTGAGCAGCAGATTAAACAAATTGAAGAAGATATATATATGTTAGCAGACAAAGAATTTAATATTTCATCACCTAAGCAGTTAGGAGAAGTTTTATTTGAACGATTAGGCTTACCTAATGGTAAAAAGACCAAAACGGGTTATTCAACTTCTCAAGATATTTTAGAGAAGATTGAAGGATTACATCCTATTATTCCATTAATTCAAAAATATCGTATGTTAACAAAATTATCTTCAACATATGTAAAAGGTTTGCAAGAACAAGTTTTTGCAGATGGGAAAATACATACAATTTATAATCAAGCTCTAACTCAAACAGGAAGATTATCTTCTATAGAACCAAATCTTCAAAATATTCCAGTTCGTCAAGAAGAAGGAAAATTGATTCGTAAAGCTTTTATACCAAGCCATGATTATCTAGTCACATTTGATTATTCACAAATTGAATTGCGTATTTTGGCTCATTTGGCAGGAGTTCAATCACTCATAGAAGCTTTTAATCAAGATAAGGATATTCATACACATACAGCAGCTTTGGTCTTTAAAGTCAAGGATGAAGAAGTAACAGCCAATATGCGTAGACAAGCTAAGGCAGTAAATTTTGGAATTATTTATGGGATGGGAGAATTTAAGTTATCTCAGCAAATTGGTGTCTCTTTAAAAGAAGCCAAAGAATTTATTCGTAGATATTTTGAAGAATATCCAGAAATCAAAGTCTATATGGATCAAATTGTTGAAGATTGTAAAAACACAGGTTATGTGTCAACAGTTTTAAATCGTAAAAGATATATTCCAACAATCAATGATAAGAATTTTATGGTTCGTGAACAAGCTAGACGTTTTGCGATGAATTCACCAATTCAAGGAAGTGGTGCTGATATCTTAAAACTTGCTATGATGAAAGTGAATCAATTAATGAAAGATAAACATTTAAAATCAGAAATGATTTTACAAGTCCATGATGAATTGATTTTTGATGTTTATAAAGATGAATTAGATGAAATGATGAAATTAATTAAATCAGCAATGGTTGAAGCATTCCAAATGGATGTTCCATTGAAAGTTGATGGGGCTTATGCTTCTAATTGGTATGATTTGAAGTAGGTGAGAAAATGCCAGAATTACCAGAAGTAGAAACAGTAAGACAAACATTAAGACAATTTATTTTAGATGAAAATATAGAAGGCATTGATGTTTATTATGATAAGATTATTAATGGAGATACTCAGGAGTTTATAGAGCGTTTAACACATCAAACAATTAGAGACATTGATCGTGTGGGAAAATATTTGATTTTCTTATTAGATGAAGATGCTTTTGTTTCTCATTTGCGAATGGAAGGAAAGTATCATATTGTCAAAAGAGAAACGCCTGTCGATAAACATACACACGTTGTTTTTCATCTTCATGATGGGCAGGATTTGCGTTATATAGATACCCGTAAATTTGGAAGACTAGAACTTGTTGATCGTCATTTGTATCGTGAACAATTACCATTAATGAAATTAGGAAAAGAACCATTTGATATCAGTGGTGAAGAACTTTATGCTTTGTTGCATAAGACATCATTACCAATTAAAACAGCTCTTTTAGACCAATCGATTATGTGTGGAATTGGCAATATTTATGCAAACGAAATATGCTTTTTAATGAAAATTGATCCACGCACAAGAGCTTCTCGTTTATCCAAGAAAAGAGTTCATGAATTAAAACAGATTTCTGTGGATGTTTTAAACCGTGCTATTGCTCAGGGAGGAACAACAATTCATTCTTTTGATGCTAATGGTATTCATGGATTGTTTCAGGTTCAACTCAAGGCACATGGACAAAAAATATGTCCATGTTGCCAAGGTGAAATCAAGAAAATAATGTTAAATCAAAGAGGAACATATTATTGTCCACATTGTCAAAAAAGGAGGTACTAACATGATTCGCTGGGGAATATTAGGAATGGGAAAAATTGCTACAAGATTTATGCAAAGTTTAAATAAAAGCCAAGAAGGATATCTTTATGCTGGGGCATCTTTAACAGCAGTAAAAAGAGAACAGTTTTCTTTGAATCATCCTCATATTCTAATATATCCAACATATGAAGATTTGTTAGAAGACCCAAATATTGATGCTGTTTATATAGCAACTCGTCATAATGATCATTATCAATGGGCAAAGGCAGCTTTATTAAAGAAAAAAGCTGTTCTTTGTGAAAAGCCTGCAACATTAACGTATACTCAAACTGAAGACTTGTGTCAATTGGCTAAGTCCAACCAAACATTTTTTATGGAAGCTATGAAAACAAGATTTATTCCACTTGTGGCTGACATGAAGAAAGTTGTTGCATCTGGTGAGATAGGTGAAGTTCAACGTATTGAAACATCATTTTGTTCTGATGTAGACTATCAAGAAGGACATTATCTTTTTGATAAAGAACAAGGAGGTGTTTTGTACGATGTTGGAACTTACAATATTGCAACGACTCTTGATTACATAACATCGCCATTACAAAAAGTCTCAACTCAGGTTATTTACAAAAATGGTGTAGATGCTTACGATGTCGTTGAATTGGTTTTTGAAAGTGGACAGACAGCAAAACTAGAAATGGCAATAGATAGAAGCAAGGAAAAAAACATGATTATTTATGGTTCACAAGGAACAATGACAGCTGTGCCTTTTTATCGCCCTGAACAAGCTATTATAACTATTAATAATCAGCAAAGAGTTATTGAAAAGTCATATATTTATGATGATTTCTTTACTGAGATTGAAGAGGTGCATCGTTGTCTCAAAGAAAAAATCATTGAGAGTCCAAGGATGTCATTGCAGGATTCTTTAGATTGTATGTATGTTATGGAAAAGATAAGGGAGTCTTTCTATGACTAAGGTTATTGGGTTGACTGGTTCTATTGCAGTTGGAAAGAGTACTGTTTCAAATTATTTATTGACACATGGTTATTGTGTCTTAGATGCTGATGAAATTTCTCGACATGCATTAGATCAAGGTACAGAGTGTTTTAAGCAGGTTATAAATTTATTTGATTGTTTAGATGAAAAGGGCTCTATAGATAGAAAGAAGTTAGGCAATATTGTTTTTCATAATGCTTATAAGAAACGACAATTAGAAAATATTATTCATCCTTATGTCATTGAACAATTGAAGATAGGCATACGTACTTGTCAGGATGAACTTATTTTCTTAGATATTCCTTTGTTATATGAAGTTCATTTAGAGGCATTATGTGATAAAATTATTGTTGTATACGTTGATGAAACAACACAGATGAAACGTTTAATGCAGCGAAATCATATAACGCAAGAAGAAGCAATGCACTTAATAGGACAACAAATATCTATAGAGAAAAAGAAAGATATGGCAGATTTTGTGATTGATAATAGAAGTTATTATGAGGAACTGTATCAGGAAATAGAAAGGGTTTTAAAGGTATTAAAAGATGAAACTATATATGAGTGATTTGTACAGAGTTGAACTTCACTATCCATTAGATGAAGTTCAAACAGATATATTGTATTATTTGTATCAGCCACTTATTGGCTCTGATGCTTTACAATTATATATGATGTTAGTTATAGAGGGTAAACGCATGAATCGTTTTTTAAAGCCATCTTCTTTATCTCGTTTAACATCTTTTCTTTCAATGAGTTTTACAGATTTAGAAAAGCATTTTCAATCATTAGAAGCCATTGGATTATTAAAAACATTTGTTAAGCATGAAAATCAAATAACACAATATATCTATCAACTCCAATCACCACTCACATTAAAAGCATTTTTTAAGAATCAAATTCTATCATCTTTATTACAAGAATCGCTTTCTCCTGAAGATTTTCAAAAGACAGTTCAGTATTTTAGAATATCTGTAGAAGATTTATCAGATTATGAAGAAGTAACAGTTCGTTTTCAAGATGTTTTTCAAATCTATCATCATAGAAAACATGGCAGAATCTTAAAAATAAAAGATGAATTCAAAGAGCCAGTTCATCAAAATATAGAAGTCGCTTATGATAAGGAACTTTTATTGAAGAGTTTAGCTGATTATCAAATCAATAAATCAAAACTTACTGATGAGGATTTTCAATATATGATTCAACTTGCTACAGTTTATTCTATTGATGCTTTAACTTTAGCTGGTTTGGTTAAAGATTCAATGCATTCTCAAGGGCTTGATTATGACCGTTTAAAATTAAATATTAAGAAATATTTTGAAATGGATAGTGTCTCTAAATTGCAGGAAGTCTACCATAAGCAGCCATTGCAATATCAAACACAAGAGGGACAACAATCACCATTAGTTTTACATATGAAGTATTTGGATAATTTAACACCATATGAATTATTAAAAGAAAAACAAGGGGGAAAAGAACCTGTTTTTCATGATTTAAAGATTGTCGAAACCTTAATGGTTCAGTTAGGGTTGAAACCAGCTGTTGTCAATGTGCTTATTGAATATGTTCTTGGCAAAAATAATAATCGTTTATCAAAAAGTTATTGTGAAACAATTGGGGGATCACTAGCAAGAAATCATATTGAAACTGCAATGCAGGCATATCAGGAACTGATGAATGATAAGCGTCAAAGTGAAGAAGAATTAAAAATTGAACATGTGATTGAAGAGAACACAGAAGTCAATTCACAGAAATTATTTGAATTGTTAGATAAATTAGAGGAGGGACAATTATGATAAAGATTGGAGACATGCTTGAACAACCTGAAATTCAAAAAATGAAAAGAGAGAGTATTTATGCTTTATCAAAAGAAAAAAATATTCAAGAATTTTTAAAGACTTATCATTTAAATACATCTATAATGGATGATTATTGGGTTGAATTCTTAGATTATAATGATGATTATCAATTATGCCAAGGGTGTCAATCTTTACAAAATTGTCGTAAAGATAATCAAGGAATGAAAAAAAATCTTGTCTATAGAGACGGTGAAGTTATTTTAGAATTAGAAAGTTGTTTATATGGGAAAGCATTAGAAAGAAGAAGATTATTGTTAGAAAAGTTTGTTATAACAAATGTGAATGATGATATTCTTTTAACAGATCTTACATCATTAGAGATTGTTAAAAAAGCCAATAGCTTATCACCTAATGGTCAAAATACATTAGGTCATATTTTAAAATATTTACAAGAACCCAATGATAAAGGTTTATTTTTACATGGTGAAATGGGAACAGGTAAAACAACTTTATTAGCTGGCTTGATGAATTCTTTAGCCAAGAAAGGAAAAGAGATTGGTTTTATTCATTTCCCTACTTATCTTATTGATCTTAAAGCTAGTTTTTCGACTGGGGATACTGAATACGCAATGGAGCGTTTAATGAAAGTTGATTATTTATTATTGGATGGAATTGGTGAAGAGAATGTGACAGTTTGGTCTAGGGACGAAATTTTACTGACAATTTTATCATATCGTTTATTAAATCACTTACCAACATTCTTTACGAGTATGTATGGTTATAAAGATCTAAAAAAGGTCTATACTATTAAAAAAGGTGATGAAATTCGAGCAAATACGATAATTTCAAAATTGAAAGCGCTAAGCATTGAAATAATGCTTGACGAGGGCAAAATGAAGATATAGAATGGAAACAAAAGTGTAGAATATATCAATATTTTATGATAGAATCAAAATGCTATAAAGTGAGAGGAGAAGAATTATGGTAAAATGTATTGGGGTGTTAACTTCAGGTGGAGATGCTCCTGGAATGAACGCAGCCATTCGTGCTGTGACAAGAACTTGCTTAAATAGAGGAATCAAGATTTATGGAGTCCGTTTAGGATATAAAGGGTTACATGATGGGGACTTTATTGAATTTGATAGACATAGTACACGTAATATTATTAATGTTGGTGGGACGTTCTTAAAGTCAGCACGTTTTCCAGAGTTTAAAGATCCAGCAGTGAGAGAAGAAGCGATTAAGCAAATGAAAAAAGTTGGAATGGAAGCTTTGGTTGTTATTGGTGGAGATGGTAGTTATAATGGCGCTTTGAAATTAACAGAAATGGGAATTAATTGTATTGGAATTCCTGGAACAATTGATAATGATATTCCTGATACTGATTTTACAATTGGATTTGATACAGCTTTAAATACAATTGTAGATGCATTAGATAAATTAAGAGATACATCAAGTTCTCATCAAAGATGTACAATTCTAGAAGTTATGGGAAGAAGATGTGGAGATTTGGCTGTTCATGCTGGTCTTGCTTGTGGTGCAGAAATGATTGTGACAAGTGAAAGTGGTTTTGATGAAAAAGAAATTATTGAAACTTTAAAAAGATCAAAAGCTTCTGATAAAAAACATGCATTAATTGTGATTACTGAACACATTACTGATGTTCATGAATTAGCAAAACGTGTTGAAGAAGAAACTGGTTTTGAGACACGTGCAAATGTTTTAGGGCATATGCAAAGAGGTGGAAGCCCGACTGCAAGAGATCGTGTTTTAGCAAGTCGTATGGGTATTAAGGCTGTTGAACTTCTTGAAGAAGGAAAAGGTGGTCTTTGTGTGAGTGATGTGAGAGGCGAAATCGTTGGATTGCCAATTGAAGAAGTCTTGGGACATAAGAGAACTGTAAATCAAGGTATTTACGAAGATGTATTGAAACTTCGTTAATATAAATAAGAGGGTATAGGAGATAAAGTAAAGTATGAAAGAAAAAATGAAAAAGACGAAAATTGTTTGTACAATTGGGCCTGCATCTGAAAGTCCAAAGATGTTAAAGAAATTAGTTTTAGCTGGTATGAATGTTATGCGTTGTAATTTCTCACATGGTGATTTTGCTGAGCATGGAGCAAAAATGCAAACTATGCGTGATGTGAACGCAGAACTTGGAACTAACTGTGCTATTTTGTTAGATACAAAAGGACCTGAAATTCGTACTGGTGATTTTGAAGGTGGTGCTGCAAATTTCAAAAAAGGACAAGTTTCTACTATCTGTGTAGAAGATATTGAAGGGACTGCAGATCGTTTTACTATTACTTATAAAGATTTATATAAAGATGTTAAACCAGGTGGATTTATCTTGGTTAATGATGGTCAAGTTGAATTATTAGTTGACCATGTTGAAGGTACTGACATTGTTTGTGTATGTGCAAATGATGGAAAAGTGAAAAACAAACGTGGAATTAATGTTCCTGGAATTAAATTAGGTTTTGAATACTTATCTGAAAAAGATAGAGCAGATATTGCATTTGGTTGTGAACAAGATGTAAACTTCATTGCTGCATCATTTGTACGTCGTGCTCAAGACGTTTTAGATGTGAAAAAAGTATTAGTTGAAAATGGTAAACCTGAAATTCAAATCATCGCTAAAATTGAAAATAGCGAAGGTGTTGAAAATATGGATGAAATTTTGAAGGTTGCTGATGGAATCATGGTTGCACGTGGAGATTTAGGGGTAGAAGTTCCTGCTGAAGACGTACCATTAATCCAAAAAGAATTGATTACAAAATGTAAAGCAGCTGGTAAAGTTGTTATTACTGCAACTCAAATGTTAGAATCTATGCAAGAAAATCCTAGACCAACTCGTGCTGAAGTTAGCGATGTTGCTAATGCTATTTATGATGGTACTGATGCAATTATGTTATCTGGAGAATCTGCTCAAGGAAAATATCCAGAAGAAGCTGTTATGGTTATGAACAAAATCGCTTTAAAAACTGAATCTACTTTAGATTATGCTTCTTTACATAGAAAAGCTGTAAGAACTGCAACTGATGATGCATCTGAAGCTATCTGTATGTCAGTAGCTGAAATTGCGACTAAATTTGAAGTTGCTGCTATTATTGCATTTACTGAATCAGGATTTACTGCTAAGAAAATGTCAAGATATAGACCAGAATGTCCAATTATTGCTGCAACTCCATATGGAGAAACAACAAGAAAATTAGCATTAAACTGGGGTGTAAAACCAGTAACATGTAAACAAATGGATACAACTGAAGGTTTATTAAATTTAGCAGAAGTTATTGCTAAAGAAAATGGAATTGATGCTGGTCAAACAATTTTAGTGACTGGTGGAACTCCAGGTATCGAAGGAACAACAAGTTATTTACAATTAATTACAGTAAAATAATGAATGTAAGGACCAATTGGTCCTTTTTTTGTTTATCGACTACATTCGACAAAATATGCATTTTATTGTGAAAATAATAACGTTATTTTGTGAGATTTCTTCATAACTTTTTCATATCTTTGTGGTATTGTAAGCATAGAGGTGAGAGAATATGTTTAATAATACATCTCAAAAAATAAAGTTATTTGCTTATATCTATTTTTTTGGAAACCTAATTAATCAAGGGTATAGAGATATTTATCAATTCATACAATTAGAATGTAGTTCACAATTTATTGTGAGTACTCTTTTAGGATTATTGAATGGACTTATTTTGTATTTTGTTCTTTCACTTATTATCTATGGATTTGGTAAAATTGTGGAATATTTTGAAATGTTAAATGATCGTTATTGATTTTCACTATGAGAAAATAAGCAATAATATCATATTTTTTATGATATTGTGAAAGTAGGAGGAGATATATGTTTCATAAAGTATCGAAAATTATAAAAGTCTGTGCTTATCTTTTCCTATTTGGGAATATTATAAGTCAGGGATATAGTATTGCGATTAATACGTCCTACTTGAATACTGGGCAATTGATGGGTGTTGAATCTATGATATTGATGCTTTGGTCTTGTTTTATTTCTTTTTTGATTTCTTCATTAATATATGGGGCAGGAGAAATTATAGAATATTATGAAAAAGCAAACTCAAAAATATCAGATGACTTGACAAAATAATAGTTTGATGTAAAATAATGCTACAAGCTATGATTTAGGATATGTTTTTATATAAGTATTGTTTAGAGAGGAAACGGTTGCTGAAAGTTTCTCAATCTTTATAAAGATACTCCCTAATGAGCTACACTCGAAAGAGAATGTCGTTGGGTCGCGTTAAGACAATAGAGGTTATCGAAAGATAATAAATTAAGGTGGTACCACGAGATTTCGTCCTTTGCGATGAGATCTCTTTTTTAATAATAAAAAGGAGGAAATGAAAATGGCAAACTTTGATTTTAAAAATGATGAACAATTAAATATGTTAAACCATTCGTGTGCTCATGTTTTGGCACAAGCAATTCAGCATTTATATCCAAATGCTAAATTTTGGGTTGGTCCAGTAGTGAGTGAAGGATTCTATTATGATATTGATTTAGGAGACAAAGTCATTAAGGATGAAGATATTCCAGCTATTGAAAAAGAAATGAAGAAGATCTGTAAAGATGGTAAACGTATTATTCGTGAGGAGCATTCTAAAGCAGAAGCAATGGAGATGTTTAAAGATGACCCATACAAATTAGATTTAATTTCTGGTTTAGAAGACGGACATATTACATGTTATCGTCAAGGTGATTTTGTAGACTTATGTAGAGGGCCACATGTTGAAACTGTTAAAATGTGTAAAAATTTTAAATTGCTTAAACATTCAGGTGCTTATTGGAAAGGTGATAAAGACAATAAAGTTCTGCAAAGAATTTATGGTGTTTGTTTTCCAACTCCAGAAGAATTACAAGCTTATTTAGATTTTTTAGAAGAAGCTAAGAAAAGAGATCATAAGAAATTAGGTAGAGAATTAGATTTATTTATGATGAGTGAGTATGCACCAGGAATGCCTTTTTTCTTACCACATGGTATGCTGCTTAGAAATGAATTAGAAAAATTCTGGTATGATGAACATACAAAAGAAGGATATGAATTCATTAAAACACCTATTATGATGTCTAAGGAATTATGGGAAGTTTCAGGACATTGGTATAATTATAAGGAAAATATGTATACTTCACTAGTTGATGAGCGTGAATTTGCTATTAAACCTATGAACTGTCCTGGCAGCTTACTTGTCTATAAAAATGGTTTACATTCATATAAAGATTTACCAATACGTATGGGTGAACTTGGACAAGTGCATAGACATGAAGCAAGTGGGGCTTTAAATGGTTTATTCAGAGTTCGTACTTTTACTCAAGATGATGCACATATCTTTATGACTCCTGATCAGATTGAAAGTGAAGTTGTTCGTTTGATTGCTTTCATTGATCGTGTTTATTCAATGCTTGGATTATCATATGATATTGAATTATCTACGAGACCAGAAGAAAAATATATTGGAGAATTAGAAATTTGGGAGAAAAGTGAAGCAGCTTTAGCAGCAGCCTGTCAGGCGGCTGGAAAAGATTATAAGATCAATCCAGGAGATGGAGCTTTCTATGGTCCTAAATTGGATTTCCATGTTAAGGATTCTTTAGGAAGAGTTTGGCAATGTGGAACTATTCAATTAGATATGAATTTACCTGAAAGATTTGATTTGACTTATGTGGATCAAAATGGTGAAAAGGTAAGACCAGTTATGGTTCATAGAGTTATCTTTGGATCTATTGAAAGATTTATTGGTATTTTAATAGAACATTTTGCAGGAGCGTTCCCATTATGGTTAGCACCTGCTCAAGTCAAAGTCATTCCAGTGAAAAATGAATATCATTTAGACTATTCTCAAGAAATTTTTAAATTGTTAGAAGCTAAAGGTATTCGTGTTGAAATAGATGACAGAGAAGAAAAACTAGGTTATCGTATTAGAGAGGCACAAATGAAAAAAATTCCATATCAATTGGTATTAGGTGATAAGGAAAGAGATGAAAGAACAGTCACTTATCGTCAATATGGTGAGCAAAAACAAACAACTGTCTCATTAGATGAATTTATTTGCATGATTTTAAAACAAATTGAAGACAAAGCATTATAAAAGCATATCACTCGATATGCTTTTCATTTGTTTCTAGATAGATTGTGGTAATAAATTTATTTTCATCTTGAACAGCAATATCTGATAAAACATATTCTTCATAAGCATTTTCTCCTAAAATAATATGATGCTTTCTTGCATAAGAAAGTGCTCTTTGATAGGCTTCACTAATTGTTTGATAATCACCTTGATGATATGCAACTATGTAATAACCAGCTTTCATAATGCGAATATTTCTATGATTATTTTTTCTCACACGGGTATATAAACACTGAAATGTATTATAATTCTGTTTACACAATTCATCAATTGATAGAATTGTTCCTACTTTGTCCATTGTATCCAGATGATTATTATAAAAACGGACATATTCATCATTATAAGCTTCAAAACTTTTGTTGTTTTTGTGGTGAATATCATCACTACAAAGAATATATTCTTCATCAAAGTATTGAAGATAAATATCATTGACTTGAATCTGGAGAGCATGTGAAGTTGTTGAACGAATTGTTTTAATAAAATCTTTAGCTCGTTTTAATTCTTTCATTTTTTGATCTAAAACTTTTTCTTGATCGTTTAATAAGTCAATCAATAATTGAGGTGTTCTTGTTTCAAGATAAATCTTAATATCATTTAAAGACATACCAATACTTTTAAGAATAGTAATAATAGTAAAAGTATCATACTGATGATGAGAATAATAACGATATTGATTCTCTTTTACAATAGATGGTTTAAATAATCCAATTTCATCATAATGAAATAAGACATGTTTAGGAACATTGCATATACGTGCAAACTCTCCTGTAGTAAAGTATTTCTCACGATTTTCTGACATTTTTTCATTCTCCTATTGACTATAAGGTAACCTTATAGTTTATTATAGAGTAATCAAGTCAAAACGGCAAGGAGGGAAAATATGAAATTAATATTAAAATACTTATTGAAGTATAAAAAGTTACTTGTTCTCAATGTCATTTCTGTCTTTGGGTTTGCACTTGTTGAATTAGGACTTCCAACAATCATAGCTAATATGATTGATATTGGAGTTGCCACTGAAGATAAAGGATATCTTTATATGATGTGGGGTGTTGCCATTGCAATATCAATTGCTGGAGTTCTAGGAACAATCTTACTCGGGTATTGTTGTGCGAAAATTTCAACATCAATTACACGTGATATTCGAAATGATATTTTTACAAAAGTCCAAGATTTTTCACCAAGTGAATTTAATAAATTTGGAATTTCTTCATTAATCACACGTACAAATAATGATGCATTCCAAATTCAGTTATTTGTTAATGTGATTTTGAGAACTGCTTTATTGACACCAGTTATGATTGCGGTGTCATTCTTCATGACATTAAAAACATCTTTAGACTTGTCTTTGGTTATTGTTGCAACTTTACCATTAATTATTATTGGCGTCATTATTGTTGCAAAAGTGTCTGAACCAATGTCGCAAAAACAGCAATCTTCACTTGACCATTTAAATCGTATTTCTAGAGAAAATTTAACTGGAATTAAGGTAATACGTGCTTTTAATAATGATCATTATGAACAAGCAAGATTTAATGATACAAACAGTGAGTTTACTGGTCATACAAAAAGAATCTTTAAATTAATGAATTCTGCTGATCCGATATTTTTC
Source organism: Coprobacillus cateniformis (assembly GCF_009767585.1). NCBI lineage: Bacteria > Bacillati > Bacillota > Erysipelotrichia > Erysipelotrichales > Coprobacillaceae > Coprobacillus > Coprobacillus cateniformis. Next base: position 602,090 of record NZ_WSNW01000001.1, on the reverse strand, counting down.
TTAGTTATGAATATAGCAATCTTATTTATCTTTTATATTGCAGCAACTATGATTGGGGCAGGAACTTTACAAGTTGGAAAGTTAGTTGCATTTCAGGACTATTTATTCCATGCTATGTTTTCAATGTTATTGTTCTGTAGTGTTTTTGTTATGTATCCACGTGCAGCTGTTTCAGCCAAACGTATTCAAGAAGTTTTAAATTCTGATATTATCATTCAAGATCATCAAAAGGTGACTAAACAGCCAATTTCTAAGGAACATACGCTGTCATTTGATAATGTTACTTTTGTATATCCAGATGGTGAAGAAGCTGTTTTAAAAGACGTTTCTTTTTCAGCAAAGCAGGGTGAGACAATTGCTTTCATTGGTAGTACAGGTTCAGGTAAATCAACATTAATTAATTTAATTCCACGTTTTTATGATGTGAGTTGTGGAAAGATTACAGTTGATGGAATCAATATACAAGATTATTCGATGAAAGAACTGCGTGATAAAATAGGCTTTATTCCTCAAAAAGCAATGCTTTTTACTGGAACAATTGCTGATAACATTCGTTATGGAAAAGAAGATGCAACTGATGAAGAGGTTGCTCATGCAGCACGCATTGCACAAGGGTATGATTTTATTATGGAAAAGCCATTAGGCTTTCATGAAGTGATTACAGAAAGTGCAACGAACGTGTCTGGTGGTCAGCGTCAACGTTTAAGTATAGCCAGAGCGATTATTAAAAAGCCACAAATTTATATTTTTGATGATTCTTTTAGTGCATTGGATTTTAAAACAGATGCAAGTTTAAGAAAGGCATTAAAAGATGAAACTAAAGAATCTATTGTATTGGTTGTTGCGCAACGAATTTCTACGATTATGGATGCTGATCAAATTATTGTCTTACACGAAGGACAAGTTGTTGGTAAAGGGAAACATCATGATTTATTAAAAACATGTCCTATCTATCATGAAATTGCAGCTTCTCAGCTGAGTGAGGAGGAGTTAGCCTATGAATAAGAAATGGCAAAGTTTTAAAAAATCAGTTGCTCAGATTGGTCCATTTATCTCACCATACAAATGGAGTTTCTTTATTGCCATAGGAATGATTATTATTACAAATATTGTTTTGGCCATTACACCAACAATAGAAGGACAAATCACCTCTTTATTAATGGAAAATGCTTTAGCAATTGCTGATAAAGTACCAGGAGCTCATATTCAATTTGATATTGTTATTAAAATTATTGTAACATTGTTTATTTTCTATATGATTAAAACAATTTCACAATTGATATTTACTTTTACAATTACAAATTCTATTCAAAATGCTATGCATGATTTACGTAATGCATTACAAGAAAAGATTAGACATTTACCAATTAGTTATTTTGATACTCATCAGTATGGTGATGTATTAAGTCGTATTACTAATGATGTTGATACTGTTTCAAATGCGTTACAACAGACATTAAGACAGATTATTGGTGGTGTTTTATCACTAGGACTAGCAATTTTCATGATGTCACGTATTAATGTGGCAATGACATTTGTTGTTCTTATGATTATTCCATTAGCATTATTGATTACGAGATTTATTGTCAAGAGATCACAAAAACGTTTTACTGCTCAACAAAAAGCATTAGGAAATTTGAATGGTGCTATTACTGAAATGTATACAGGATATAATGAAATTTTGTTGTTTAATAAACAACAAAAATCAATTGAACAATTTAAAGATATTAATGAAGAGTTATGTCAAAATGCATTTAAGGCTCAGTTTATGTCATCACTTATTTCACCTTCTATTTCTCTTGTCACATATATTATTATTGGGACAGTTGGATTAATGGGATGCTTATATGCTATTGGCGGAGGGATGCAAATTGGACAGATTCAAGCATTTGTTCGTTATATTTGGCAGGTCAATGATCCTATTTCTCAGGTAAGTAACTTATCTTCACAAATTCAGTCTGCGTTTGCTGCAATTGAAAGAATCTTTGAAGTTTTAAATGAAAAAGAGGAAATAGAAACACAAGTACCACAAGTGATTGAACAGACAAAAGGTCAAGTCAGTTTTGACCATGTTCATTTTGGATATGGTG